>DATNBG010000562.1:0-2825 GCA_035572075.1 Roseiarcus sp.
CGCGCGGCAGCCAGCGCGCAACCGCGCGCATGTAAGCCGCCTCCGCCGCATTGCGCTCGACCGGCGCCTCCCAGAGGGCGGCGACCTTGAGCCGCGGCAGAGCGCGCTTGACGCAGAACCGCCGCCCGCCCGCCTCGACGAGCGAGATGTCGGAGGACACGCCGCCGGTCAGCGGCGTGATCCTGGGGCGCTCGTCCGCGCCGAGAAGGCCCATACGGCGTAAGCTCTCGTATTGGGTTTGGGGCATCACGACCGATGAAGACGGGCGCTACTCGTTCGCCGTGGGGCTATCACAGACGCATCGGAGCTGCGAGGCGAAGCCTGGACACAGGCGCCTCGCGTCGAAGCATTGCACGAAAATTGTCAATCCGCGACCTTCCTCTCGGGTCAGGCCGCCTCTGGCTTGTTGACGGACTCGATGCCATCGATAATTTTGCCGAGACCGCGTCTTGCGACCTGAAGGTCATAGTCGGTCTGCAGATTGAGCCAGAGCTGCGCCGTCGTGCCGAGCGCCTTGGCGAGCCGAAGCGCGGTATCGGCAGTGATCCCGCTCTGTTCGTTGGCGATCCGCTCGATCCGCGTGCGAGGCAAACCGCAAACCTTGGCAAGACTGCCCGCTGACATTTTCAGCGGGACCAGGAACTCCTCCCGCAGAACCTCGCCGGGATGCATGGGCTTGAGCTTCCTAACCACCGTCGCGTCCTCACCTAGTGGTAGTCTACGATTTCGACTTCCGCCGGGCCTTCCGCCGTCCAAACGAAGCAGACCCGAAACTGGTCGTTGATCCTGATCGAATGTCGCCCCTTCCGATCGCCAGACAGCGCTTCAAGGCGATTGCCTGGAGGCGACCGCAAATCGCCGAGATCGCCCGCGGCGTTGAGGTAGCGCAATTTCCGTCGCGCCGCCTTGACCAGAGTGGCCGGAAAGCCCTTCGGATGTTCGCCGTTGAATAAGGCCTCGGCGGCCTTGTCCCGGAAGCTCCTGATCACCAGGCGAAATGTATCACTGAACGATACATCAGTCAAATTCGGCGCGTACGGCCGCCAACTTGCGCCCCCCTCGTATCAACCTCAATAGGTGGCGCGCCCGCCGGAGAGGTCAAAGCACGCGCCGGTCGAGAACGAACATTCCTTGCTCGAAAGCCAGCAGATGAGCGCCGCGGCTTCCTCCACCGTGCCGAAGCGCTCCATCGGAATCTTCGAGCGCATATAGGCGATATGGGCCGCCGAGGCCTGTTCGAGGATCGGCGTGTCGATGACAGCGGGCGCGACGGAGTTGACGGTGACGCCGTCCTTGGCGAGCTCCTTGCCGAGCGACTTGGTGAAGCCGATGACCGCGGCCTTGGAGGCGCTATAGGCGCAGGCGCCCGGGTTGCCCTCCTTGCCGGCGATCGAGGCGATGTTGACGATGCGCCCGTAGCCCCGCCCCTTCATCAACCTGGCGACAGAACGGTTGCAGTAGAAGAGGCCATTGATGTTGATGTCGAAGACGCGCTTCCATTCGTCGATCGGATAGTCGATGGTCTGGGCGTTCTTGCCCGCCACTCCCGCCGCGCAGACGAGCGCGTCGATCTGTCCCATCGCCTTGTGGCTCGCCTCAGCCGCGCGCTCGACGTCGGCCGGATCGGCGACGTCGACCCGCTCGGCCCTGCTCTTTTCGCCAAGCTCGCTGGCGGCGGCCTTCAGCCTCGCTGGATCGTTGTCCCACAAGGTCACCCGTCCGCCCTCGGCGATAAACCGGCGCGCGGCCGCAAGGCCGATCCCCGACGCGCCGCCTGTCACGATCGCCGTCATTCCCTCAAAGCGCTTCGCGTCCGACACTCTCAACCCTCCTGTTGCTCTCGGCTCTTCCTTTAGCCGGGAAACAGCGTCTCGCCGCCGTCGACCCGCAGGACCTGGCCGCTGATATACTTGCTCCGAGGACCCGCGAGGAAGGCGACCGCGTCGGCCATCTCCTCGGGCTCGCCATAACGGATGAGCGACTTGATCGACGAATCCATTTTCTTCGGATCGACCACTCGCGTCGCCTCGAAGCGCGCCGTTTTCGTCGCTCCGGGACTCACCGCGTTGACCCGGACGCCCTCCGTCCGGACCGCCGCCGCGAGGCAGCGGGTGTAATGGACGATGGCCGCCTTGATCGCCGCGTAGATGACGCCGTTGGTCACCCCGAACTGCGCGGCGGCCGAGGCGATGTTGATCACCGATCCGCTCCCCGCCTCGATCATCGGCGGCACGAACGCCTGACAGACGAGGACGGTGCCGTAGAAGTTGCGTTCCGTGAGCGCCTTGATGTCCTCGAGCGGAATGCCGAGTGCGTCGTTGGGCTCGGGCTTGCCGCCCTTGGCGCCGATGTCGCCGCCGGCGCAATTGACCAGGATGTCGACCCGCCCGAGCTTGGCCTCGATCTCTGCCTTCATTTTCGCGATCGCCGCCTTGTCGCCGATGTCGCCGGTCACCGCGGCGACCTTGCCGCCATGCCTCGCGATCATCTTGGCGACAGCGTCGAGGTCGGACGCCTCGCCGAAGTCGGCCGGGGCGGTCCGCGAGAGATCGTGGATGGCCACGTCCGCGCCAAGCTCGGCCAGACGATCCGCCATCGCGCGCCCCAAGCCTCGTCCCGAGCCAGTGACGAAGGCGATTCTGCCGGCAAGCTCTTTGCTCATTCGTCAGGCTCCAATTTCATGTCCAAGGCCGATCGCACGCATGTTGGCGGCGCTGCGGCGGATCATGGCCAGTTCGTAATCGGCGATTCCCGCATCCTCGCCTTTCTCCCAGGGGGTGCGGTAATCGGCTTCGTCAGCGAGGCGATTGACCCTCGCCGCGGCG
>DATNBG010000563.1:0-3868 GCA_035572075.1 Roseiarcus sp.
ATCGGGCCGCTCCGGGCCGACATGAAGGTGGTCGGCCGCGCCATGCCGGTCCTCGAGGCGGACATCTACGACGAGGACTCCCGCGCAGCCGGCGCGAAGCCGTTCGGCCTGATGCTGGAGGCGCTCGACGACCTTCGCCCGGGCGAGGTCTATGTCGCTACCGGCGGCTCGCTTCGCTACGCCTTCTTCGGCGAACTCATGTCGACGCGCGCCCGCTATCTCGGCGCCGCCGGCGCGGTGCTTAACGGCTTCGTCCGCGACGCCGGGGGAATTGAGGCGCTCGGCTTTCCGACCTTCTCACGCGGATTGTACGCGCAGGACCAGGGGCCGCGCGGAAGAGTGATCGACTTCCGGGTCGCGATCGAGATCGAGGGGGTCCGCGTCGCGCCCGGCGATCTCATCTTCGGCGACCGCGAGGGCGTGCTCGTCATCCCCGCCGACATCGAGGCCGAGGCGGTCGAGGCGGCCCTCGCCAAGGCGTCGACGGAGAATAAGGTCGCGGCCGCCATCCGAGGGGGCATGGGGGCGCGGGAAGCGTTCGACACCTTCGGGGTGCTTTGAGGAAGCCGGCGCTACGGCGCAAGCGCCGTCTCGACCAGCTCGACCCAGTAGCTCATGCCATAGGCGAGGGCGTCGTCGTTGAAGTCGTAGGCGGGGTGATGCAGCTTGGCGGTGTCGCCGTTGCCGAGGAAGATGAACGCCCCCGGGCGCGCTTCCAGCATGAACGAGAAGTCCTCCGCGCCCATGACCGGCGCGGCGGCGTCATCAACATTGGCGTCGCCCGCGACCTTGCGCGCGACGCGCGCGGCGAAGTCGGTCTGCGGCCCATGATTGACGGTCGTGGGATAGCCGCGTCGATATTCGACCCGCGCCGTCGCGCCGCCGGCCGCGGCGAGACCGGCGGCGATCTCATGGATGCGCTTTTCGATGAAGTCGCGGGTCGCGGCTTTGAGCGTGCGGACCGTGCCGTTGAGCCAGGCCGATTGCGGAATGACATTGTTGGTTGCGCCAGCGTGAAATTGCGTCACCGAGACGACGCAAGGATCGAGCGGATCGACGTTGCGCGAGGCGATGGTCTGAAGCGCGGTCACGATCTGCGCCCCGACGGCCACCGGATCGACGCCCTGATGCGGCATGGCCGCGTGGCTGCCTTGGCCCTCGACGGTGATGGTGATCTCGTCGGCCGAGGCCATCAGCGGCCCCTTGCGCAGCTTGAAGGCGCCGACCGGCAGCGCCGGCATGTTATGCATGCCATAGACTTCCTCGACGCCGAACTTGTCCATCAGCCCGTCGTCGATCATCGCCATCGCGCCGGCGCCGCCCTCCTCGGCGGGCTGGAAGATCACCACCGCCTTGCCGGCGAAGTCGCGGGTTTCAGCCAGACGCCGCGCCGCGCCGAGCAGCATGGCGGTGTGCCCGTCATGGCCGCAGGCGTGCATTTTGCCTGGGATCTTGGAGCGATAGGGGAGGTTGGTCTCCTCTTCGATCGGCAGCGCGTCCATGTCGGCGCGGAGCCCGATCGTCCGCGAGCTCGAACCCTTCGCGCCGTGAATGACGCCGACCACGCCGGTGCGGCCGATTCCCGTCTTGACCTCGTCGCAGCCGAAGGCGCGAAGCTTGTCGGCGACGAACTTCGCGGTCTCCTCGACATCGTAAAGGAGCCCCGGGTTCTGATGGATCTCGCGGCGCCAGGACCGGGCGTCGGGAACGAGGTCGGCGATGGTGGATCGGATCGGCATCGGGAGAAGCCTCCTTGCGGATCGCGACACGTTGAGGACGGAGCGAGCGCGCTGTCAACGGGCGCGCCTTTTAGGCGGAGTTCTGCCTAAGCTCCTTGACGATCGCGTCGCCCATTTCGCTCGTAGACACCGTGGGGCCGCCTTCGCTGCGGATGTCCGCGGTGCGGATTCCCGCCGCCAGCACGCCGGCGATCGCAGCGTCGAGCCGGTCGGCGGCCTCGCCGAGCCCGAACGAGTAGCGCAACGCCATGCCGAACGACCCGATCATCGCGATCGGATTGGCGACCCCCTTGCCGGCGATGTCGGGCGCTGAGCCGTGGACTGGCTCATAGAGCGCCTTGCGCCGGCCGCTCTTCGGATCGGCGTCGCCGAGCGAGGCGGAGGGCAGCATGCCGAGCGATCCGGTCAGCATCGCCGCGACGTCGGAGAGCATGTCGCCGAACAGATTGTCGGTGACGATCACGTCGAATTGCTTGGGCCAGCGGACGAGCTGCATGCCGAGCGCGTCGGCCAGCTGATGCTCGAGCTTGACGTCCGGATATTCCCGCTTGTGCAGGGCGGTCATCACCTCGTTCCACAGGACGCCGGACTTCATCACGTTGCGCTTCTCGGCCGAGGTGACCTTGTTTGCGCGATTGCGCGCCAGCTCGAAGGCGGTCCGCCCGATCCGCTCGATCTCGTAGGTGTCGTAGACCTGGGTGTCGATCGCCCGGCGCTGGCCGTTGCCGAGATCGGTGATCGTCTTCGGCTCGCCGAAATAGACGCCGCCGGTGAGCTCGCGCACGATCATGATGTCGAGCCCCTCGACCACCTCCGGTTTGAGCGACGACGCGGAAGCGAGCGCCGGATAGCAGATCGCGGGGCGCAGATTGGCGTAGAGGCCAAGCTCCTTGCGCAAACGCAAAAGCCCCGCCTCGGGGCGGACGTCATAGGGAACGCCGTCCCATTTCGGGCCGCCGACGGCGGCGAACAGGACCGCGTCGGCGCCCTGCGCGAGGTCCATGTCCGAGTCGCTGATCGCTTTCCCATGCGCGTCATAGGCGCTCCCGCCGACCAGCCCTTTTTCGGTTTCGAATCTGGCGACGCCTTCGCTATTGAAATAGGCGATGACCTTCTCGGCTTCGGCCATGACCTCGGGGCCGACACCGTCGCCGGGGAAAAGCAGGAGCTTGAAGGTCGCCATGGTCCGTCACATTCACGTCAGGGGGAAGCGGGTGTGCTAGACGATTTCCCGATTGTGCGAAAGGCCCTCATCCGACCCTTCGGGCCACCTTCTCCCGGAGGGAGGAGGAGGGCGCCGCCGACCCGCGCGCAACCGGGCGCCGACCCATGAGCGTTGTGAACAGCGGCGCGGCCGACGGCTTCATTCAGCGCCTGCCGAAGGAGATCGGCTTCTTTCTCGTTCATGGGGCCGATGAAGGGCTTGCCCACGAGCGGACCAAGGCCATCATTCGCGGGCGCATCGGCGACGATCCCGATCCGCTGCGGCTCGTGCGCCTCGAGGGCGATGCGGTCGCGCGCGATCCGGGCGCGCTTCTCGATGAAGCCTACGCGATCCCGATGTTCGGGGGGAGCCGGGCGATCTGGATCGACGCCCAGGGGCGCGATCTCATGCCCGCGCTCGAGCCTCTGTTCGCGCGGCCGCCGGCCGATTGCGCCATCGTCGTCAAGGCGGGGGCGCTCAAGAAGGGGACCGCGCTCAGGACGGCGTTCGAAAGCTCGGCCGCGCGCGCCTCGATCGAATGCTATTCCGATGATTTGAGCGCGCTCGGATCGCTGATCGACGCGGAAGCGCGCGCCGCCGGGCTGACAATCGCGCCGGACGCCCGCGCCGCGCTCGTCGACCTCATCGGCGCCGACCGCCGGACGACCCGCGGCGAGATCGCGAAACTCATGCTTTATGCGCGGGGCCAAGAGCGGATCACGGCCGAGGACGTGGAGGCGATCGTCTCCGACGCGGCGCCGTCCCACCTGGACGATGTCATCGACCATGCCCTCATCGGCGATTTGCCCGCGGCCGAGGCGGCGCTTGCCCGCTTCTTCCATGAGGGCGGCGAAGCGGATTACCTGATGATCCGCCTTGTCGCGCGCATGACGCTCTTGCACCGGCTGAGACTCGAGATGGACCA
>DATNBG010000564.1:0-4646 GCA_035572075.1 Roseiarcus sp.
CGCCATCGCCAATATCGACGTCGCCTCCTGGCTTTATTACGCCAACGAGACATGGTGGGTCGCCGGGCTTTCGGGCGCGCTGCTCAGCGTGGTGTGGAATTACGCGGTGAGCACGAATCTCATCTGGCGCCCCGGCCGCCGTTAGCGCGCTGCGAAAAAGTGGAAGCCGGTTTTTCGCGAAAAAGCGCGCGAAATCAAGGAATTTAGAGCCTGCTGCGATTCCATCGAATCGCAGCGGGCTCGAGGTTGGCCATCCTGACGAGAGTGTGATTACATTCGGTTTCGCTCACCAAGACCAGGAGAAGCTTCGATGGAGGCCGCCCAGTCCGACGCTCTCGTGTTCTTCGGCGCTTCCGGGGATCTCGCCTTCAAGCAGATCTTCCCCGCGCTTTTGGGACTCGTGGCCGATGAAGGGGTCCATGTCCCGATCGTCGGGGTCGCGAAAGCGGGCTGGACGGTCGATCAGTTGCGCGCGCGCGCCAAGGACAGCATCGAACAGCACGGGGGCGCCGATCCCGCGCGTCTCGCCAAGCTCCTGGGGCTCTTGCGCTATGTCGATGGAGACTACAACGATCCGCAGACCTTCGCGCAGCTGAAAGAGGCGCTCGGCGGCGCCAAGCGGCCGCTCCACTATCTCGCGATTCCGCCGAGCCTGTTTGGTGTCGTGGTCTCCGCGCTCGCCAAGAGCGGCCTCAACGCCGACGCGCGCGTCGTCGTCGAGAAGCCGTTCGGCCGCGATCGCGAGTCGGCTCAGGCGCTCAACCGCACCCTGCTCGCGGATTTCCCCGAAGAAGCGATCTTTCGCATCGACCACTATCTCGGCAAGGAGCCAGTTCAGAACATCCTCTACACGCGGTTCGCCAACGCGATGTTCGAGCCATCGTGGAATCGCAATTATGTTCGCTGCATCCAGATCACCATGGCGGAATCCTTTGGCGTTCAGGACCGGGGCAGCTTCTACGACGCCGTCGGCGCCCTCCGCGATGTGGTTCAGAACCACATGCTGCAAGTTCTTGCGAATGTGATGATGGACGCCCCGACCGGCGAAGAGCATGAAGCGCAGCGCGACCAGAAGGCCCAGCTTCTGAAGGCGGTCCGGCCGCTCGACGCCGCGAGCGTCGTGCGCGGGCAATATCGCGGCTATCGGGCGGTCAAGGGAGTCAAACCGGATTCGACGGTCGAGACCTATATCGCGGTGAAGCTGTTCGTGGACAGCTGGCGATGGGCCGGGGTTCCGATTTACATCCGCGCCGGCAAATGCCTGCCCCTGACCGCCGCCGAGGTCACGATCGAATTCAAGCCGCCGCCCCGCTCGACGTTCGGCGAGCCGATCGACCCGTCGGCGGACTATCTGCGCGCGCGGCTGAGCCCGGACGTCGGCGTCGCGCTGGGGTTGCGGATGAAGCATCCCGGAGAGCGCATGACCGGCGACAACGTCGAGCTCATGCTGATGGAGCGGGTTGGGTCGGAGACGCCGCCGTATCAGCGCCTGCTCGGCGATGCAATGCGCGGGGTGAACGAGCTGTTCGGGCGCGAAGACACCGTCGACGCGCAGTGGCGCATCGTGGAGTCAATCGTTAAGAACCCGCCGCCCGTCCAAGACTACGAGCCCGGAACCTGGGGGCCGGACGCGGCGAAGGCGCTCATCGGCGCGGACGGCCCATGGCGGGATCCCCAGCCGCCCAAGGCCGGATGATTTTACCCGAGTTCGAAGGTCGTCAGCCCGAAGCAGCGCTCGAGGCGGATCTCGGGCGCTCCATTCCGGTACATGCGCGCGGTCTCGAACACGGGCGTCATGCGAAACCGCGCGGCAAGCGCGACAGCCGCCGGATTGGCTTCAGGGGTGTCGAGAAAAACCGGGGCGCCGGGCGCGCCGGCCATGAGACCCGCGAGCAGACGCTCGGCGGTTCGCTCGTCGTCGGCGAACAGCGGTCCGATCTTGAATCCGTCCCGGCAGGCTCTCAGAACGCCGTAACCCTTCAAGCCTGTCCCGTCCCTGGCGCCGAGGGCGACCGCCTGTGGCTGGCTGGTCCATGACTTGAGGAACGCGTCGCGGGGCGCCGGAAAGGCGCCGCGGTCGTAGCGCGCGATCTCATGCGCCGGGACCGCGCTCAGGCCAGTCAGACCGGCCGGCGCCTCGCCGCCGCCCTCGCCCCGCTGGCGAATGGTGCGGAAGGCGAGCCTAAAGCCCGATTTGCGGTAGTTCTCCTGCTGGGCCACGACACCGTCGAGGCCGGCCACGCGGTCGCCGAGGCGTTCGAGCGCCGCTCGCCAGAGCGCGAGGCCGAAGCCTTGCCCGCGCCGCTCCGGCCTGACGATATAGAGCCCCAGGAACCCGAAGCCCGAGCCGTAGCGCACCGCCGAGACGGAGCCGACGGGAACGCCGTCGAGTTCGCCGAGAAGGAAGCCATCCGGGTCGGCGGCATAGAAGCAATGCGCGTCATGAAGTCCGGGATTCCAGCCTTCCGCCGCGGCCCAGTCGAGCGCGACCTCGAGATCGGCCTCAGCCATCATGCGCACCACGAGACCCTTGTCGCCCAACGGACTTGGCTCCCTCACACGAGGCTCGCCGCCGCGACCTCGCCGTCGGTGACATAGTGATTGACGCGTCCGGCGCGCAGGCGTTCGCCGGCCTGATGGAAGGCAAGGGCGGCGATCGCGCCTGTCGCCTTCAGTTCGCTCACGATCAGGTCGCGTTCGGCGTTGGTGTCCGCCGCGGTCGCATGCGTGACCTGGAAGGTGAAGCGGGTGAACGACATGCCGGTGTCCTTGGTCGCCGCGCCGACCCAGAGCGCCGGCTCCTCGTCGGCGGGGCGGTCGGTGTTGAGCCAGAAGTCCGCCGTCCCGAGGGTCTCCTCGGTCTGTTCGAGGTTCAGCGACCAGAAGCGGACATGGTGGCGCTTGCGCGGGCTCCCGTCGATCGCTTTCTGAAAGCCGACATCCTGGCCGCGCCCGAACAGAAAGAGCGTGCTGAACGGCGCCGCGGGGTAGGGCCGGTTGAACACGAAGGCCACGACCATGCGCCAGGAGCTGGTCAGACCGAGCGCGTCCGCTTCCGTCCACCCCGCCGCGAGGAACGCCGCGCGAAGCTTGCCGAAATCGCCGATCAGCACCAGGTTGACGGGGTCTCCGGGCAGGCCATCGCCGGTCAGCGTGAAGCTCGGCACACGCTTGCGCTGCAGGATCTTGACGCTCATGCGCACGATGCGCGGCAGGATCACATAGGCCGCGAGCCCATAGGCTAGGCTCAGCGCCAGAATCGTCGGCGCCCTCGAGTCGGTGAAGCGGAAAACGAAGACGATCAGCCAAACGCTGAAGACGCCCAGCGCGAAAACCGCCAAGCGCCGATAGATAAGCGCCAAAAGCCTCACCGTCCCCGGTCCCCTCGCGCGGCTGTTCGATTCGCGCCGAGGGACGAACCTGCCCGGGTCGAGGCGCCGCGGCAAGAGCGGAACCGCCGATCAGCCGTCAGCGCGCGAGATCCTCGGCGAGCCGGCCAGGATCGCGGCCTTGTCGCCGGCCGCATTGGGCGCCCGCCGGGATTCGAGCCCATGACCGGTGAGGTCGTCTTCGACACAGTCGAGAAGGGGCAAGTTGGAGGCGTCGCTTACGCTGTCGAAGGCGATCAGCCGCCCGAGCAGCGCCTTGGCCTAGGCGAGACGGCCTTCATCCGTCACGGCGCCGCTCGCGAGACCGTGCGGCCCCGAGCGCCGAACGTCATCGCGGAGACATTGGACGGCGCGGCGGGCGCCGCTAGAATAATGTCATGTACGAAGCTGTTACGCATCAGGTCAAAGTCACCGTCGAGCCGGCTTTCGATCCGGAACGCTCCGACCCGGACGAAGGGCGCTATTTCTGGCTCTACTCGATCGAAATCGTCAATCTCGGCGACAGGCCCGTGACGTTGATCGAGCGGCATTGGCGGATCACCGACGCCCACGGCCGCCAGCAGGAGGTGCGCGGGCCCGGGGTGGTCGGCGAGCAGCCGACCATAGAGCCGGGCAAATCGTTTCGCTACACCTCGGGCTGCCCTCTGACCACGCCGAGCGGAGTGATGGTCGGCGAATACCGGATGGTCGATCCCGACGGCCGCAGTTTCGACGTCTCCATCCCCGCCTTCTCGCTCGATTGCCCGGACAGCAAGCGCGTCCTCAATTAGAGCTTTCTGCGTTCGCCTGGAATCGCCGCGCGGAACCCCTCGCTCCGCATAGGGTGTCGTCAGACGCCCGTCTCTCGACGGACTATGCGCACGCTGACGCGAACCCGCAAGCAGCTGGTGGGCGAGCAGACGCGGCATGTTCAGCGCATCCAGAAGACGCTGACCGAGGCGAACGTCCGCCTGGATTCGGCGCTCAGCGACATCATGGGCGCGAGCGGCCGGCGCATGATCGAAGCCATGATCGCCGGAACGCGCGACCCGCGCCAATTGGCCGCTCTCGCCTGGCACAGGGTCAAGGCGACGGCGAAGGAATTGTACGATGCTCTGCACGGGCGGCTGACTGGCCATCACCGTTTTCTTCTGAAGCTCCATCTCGCCCAGTGGGACGCTCTCGCCGCTTCGATCAAGGCCCTCGACGAGGAGGTCGACGCCCGCGTGGCGCGCATGGATGAGGAGGGCCGGGCCGACAAGGCCCGATTTTCCGCGC
>DATNBG010000565.1:0-5518 GCA_035572075.1 Roseiarcus sp.
GCCAGCCGCGCCCCAGCCGGCGACCGCGTCCGGACGGCCGCGCATCTACGACGCCTCCGAAGGCACTCCGCTCGACCCGCTGCTCAACAAGACCTACGACCTGAGCTACGCCAAGACCGTGCCCGCCGACGCCTTGAAGTAGTCGCGCCGCCTTCGCTCCTCACCCTTCGGCGGACATACGCTCATGCGCGAGAGCGAGCGCAATGGCGCAGGCGTTGGAAACGTTGAGGCTCCTGATCGCGCCCGGCAGATCGAGGCGGGCCATTCGATCGCATCGCTCGCGGGTCAGTCGTCTCAAACCCCTGTCCTCCGCGCCGAGGACCAGCGCCAGCGGGCGCGCAAGCGTTTCATCGCTCAGCTTGGCCTCCGCCTCCGAGTCGAGCCCGATCCGCCAATAGCCCATGTCCCCCATCTCCTCGAGCGCCCGCGCCAGATTGGGGACGCTGCAAATCGGCACGTGCTCGAGCCCGCCGGAGGCCGATTTCGCCAGCGCTCCGGCGAAGTCGGGCGAGTGGCGCTCGGTGGTGACGAGCGCGTCGACGGCGAATGCCGCGGCGGTGCGCAGAATCGCGCCGACGTTGTGCGGGTCGGTGATCTGGTCGAGAACGAGCGCGAGGCCGTTCGCCGGCAGCTCCGAGACGTCGATCGGGGCGAGCGGCCGGGCCTCGAGCAGCACGCCCTGATGAACCGCGCCGCGGGGGCTCAGAGCGGAAATCTCCTCGGCGCTCACGATCCTGGTCTCGACCCCGCGCGCGGCCGTTTCGGGGCCGAGCCGCTCGGCCGCGGCGGGCGTGGCGTAAAGGCGGATGAGCTCGCGCCGGGGCGCCTGAAGCGCCGCCAGAACGCTGTGGAAGCCGTAGATCAGCGAAACCCCGGCCTCCCGCCGCCCGCCAGAAGGATCGCGCCGGCTTGAGCGCGCGGACGGTTGCGTCGGCTCTCCGGCCTTCCGCTCCGTTTCCGCGCGGGGGCGGTCGCGCGGCGGCTCGCGCGATCGGGAAGGCGGCTTTGAGCGGCGGTTGCGAGTGCGGGTCATCGGCTGAGCGATCCCGGCGGCCTTCTTCACGGATGGTGGGCGATGCAGGGATCGAACCTGCGACCCCTCCCGTGTGAAGGGAGTGCTCTACCGCTGAGCTAATCGCCCGGCCTCAAAGGCCGGGATGCTTTAGGGCCCGCGCAAGACCCAAGTCAAGAAGCTCTCGGCGAACCAGGCGCCCCGTCCTGTTGCGGGCGCTCCGATATCGGGAGATAAGGACGCGATGGGCAAGAAGGACAGTCCCGCGATGTTCACGCTCGACGAACTCGCGCGCACGATCGATGAGCGTGCGGGCGCGAGTGCGGAGACGTCCTACACCGCGAGCCTGCTCGCCAAGGGCGCGGCGCATTGCGCCCGCAAGTTCGGCGAAGAGTCGATCGAACTCGCCATCGCCGCGGCGGCGCTCGAGGAGAGTGCGGTCCGGGCGGAGGCGGCCGACGTTCTCTATCACCTGCTTGTCCTCATCCGCGCGCGGGGAGTGACGC
Source organism: Roseiarcus sp. (assembly GCA_035572075.1). GTDB lineage: Bacteria > Pseudomonadota > Alphaproteobacteria > Rhizobiales > Beijerinckiaceae > Roseiarcus. The sequence goes on from DATNBG010000565.1 coordinate 1,519, forward strand.
TCGGGTCGGTGATGGAGGAGCTCGAGAAACGAACGAAGCAGAGCGGCATTCAGGAAAAGGCGTCGCGCCGGCGGTGAAGGCTGGCGCAGGCGCCTAAGGCCGCCAGGTTTCGAGCTGGGGAATTGCGATGGATCGCGCCGACGCTCAACTGTCCCCGTTCCGCCGCTTCACGCGCGACGAGTGGGCGCAGCTGCGCGCCGACACTCAGCTCACCCTGACGATCGACGATTTGCGCAAGCTGCAGTCGACGCACGATCCGATCTCGATCGACGAGGTCGTCGCCATCTATTTGCCGCTGTCGCGGCTGCTCGCGCTCTATGTCGCCGCGATGCAGGGGCTGTTCAAGGCGACCCAGCGATTCCTTGGCGCCAACGACGGCAAGGTTCCCTATATCATCGGCATCGCCGGGTCGGTCGCGGTCGGCAAGTCCACCACCGCGCGAGTTCTGCAGGCGCTGCTGACGCGCTGGCCGAACACGCCGAAGGTTCAGCTCGTGACCACCGACGGCTTCCTCCACACGAACGCCGACCTGATCCGGCAGGGCCTCATGGACCGCAAGGGCTTTCCGGAGAGCTACGACGGCACGAAGCTCATTCGCTTTCTCTCGGCGGTCAAGGCGGGCGAGCACAATGTCGCCGCGCCCGTCTACTCGCATATCACTTACGACATCGTGGCGGGAGAGACGGTCGCCGTCGACCGGCCGGATATCCTCATCCTCGAGGGCATCAACGTCTTGTTGCCGAACCGGCTGCCGCGAGAGGGGAAGGAGATTCCGTTCGTTTCCGATTTTTTCGACTTCTCGATTTTCCTGGATGCCGACGATTCGCTCTTGGAACAATGGTACATCGAGCGTTTCATGGGGCTCAGGCTGACGGCGTTCCGCGACCCGCGCAGCTATTTCCGCCAATACGCCGACCTCGACGACGCCGAGGCCGAGGCGACGGCGCGCTCGATCTGGCGGCGCATCAATCTCGTCAACCTGCATGAGAATATCCTGCCGACGCGGCCGCGCGCGGATTTGCTTTTGACCAAGGGCGCGAGCCACCGGATCGAGGAAGTGGCGCTGAGGAAGCTGTGAGCGTCATCCGCATCGGCGCCTGCGTGTGGCTTCTCGGCGCGCTCCTTTCCGTCGCGCAAGCCGAGCCGCCCGGGGCGTGTCAAGGTAAGGATCTCACCCAGGTCGAAGGACTGGCCGCGGCCGAGGCGGCGCGGGCCGACGATCTCGTCAATTCCGACGGGTTGCTCTGGCGGATCGCGAAGCCCGGTCTCGCCCCCTCCACTCTCTTCGGCACGATCCATTCGACCGACGGGTCCGCGCTCGAAATCGCCCGCAAGGCCGCGCAGTCGATCAAGGGGGCGAAGGTGGCGGCGACAGAGCTCGGCGGGCCTTTCGACGCGGTCGAGAAGGCCAACATCATGGCGGCGACGCTGGCCAAGGCGCTCGACCGCGAGCACGACACGTTCGAGGGCGTCATCACGCCCGAAAATCGCCAGCGAGTCGAGAGCTTGATTGCGAGCCTCGGATACCCGGCCGGATTCGCGCGCCATCTGAAGCCGTGGTTTCTCGCCATGCTGACCGCCGCGCCCGCCTGCGAAACGGCGCGCGAGGCGCGCGGCCTGCCGGAGGTCGACCAGTTCCTGGCCGAGAGCGCGAGAGAGGCGGGGGTGAAGGTCATCGGCCTTGAAACGGTCGGCGAGCAGCTCGACGCCATCGCCTCCTTAAGCCCGAAAACCGCCGCGACGCTCCTGACCGCCGCCGCCCGCGATCCGGGCATGAACGACGACCTCTACGCAACCCTGCTAAAACTCTACCGCGAAAGCCGGCCAGCCGAAATCCTGGCCGTCTCCGACGCCGTTCAAGGACCGAGCGAGGCCGAACGCGCGGCGCAAGCCCAATTCATGCGCGACCTGCTCCAGGGCCGCAACGCGGTCATGGCCGAGCGCGCGGCGCCGCTCATCGCCTCCGGCGGCGCGTTCATCGCCGTCGGCGCGCTGCATCTTGCCGGCAAGACCGGCCTCATCGAGCGCTTCCGCGCCATGGGCTACACGGTGACCAAGGAATGGTAGAGCGCGCTATTCCCCGTAAGGCGTCCAGATGGTCTTGACCTGGGTCGCCCGACGCAGGAATTCGCGGCCCTCCGCCTCGGCCCAGTGGATCGCTCCGGCCTTTGTCCAGGTCGCCTTGAGATTGCCGGCCGACAACGCCTCGACTTGAGCCGCGCCGCCGGCGTCGCCCGCATACCAGATCGCCTCGACCCCGTCGTGCTCCGCCAGCGTCTTCGCCAGTGCGTTCGCTTCGCCGGTGACGATGTTGACGACGCCGGCGGGCACATCCGAAGTCTCGAGCACCGAGTAGAAATCGGTCGCGCTCAAGGGGTGGCTGGCCGAGGGAACCGCGACCACGCAATTGCCCATGGCGATCGCCGGCATGACCAGCGAAACGAACGCCAGCAGCGGCGCCTCGTCCGGGCAGACAATGCCCATCACGCCCCACGGCTCGTTCATCGCCAGTGTGACGAAGCGCGAGCGCGTGGCGCGAACGGCGCCGTCGTACTTGTCGGCGTAGCCGGCATAGTAAAATGCCCGCCGTATTGAGGCTTCGACCTCTGCTTTCGCGGCCCGCGCGGGCGTCCCGGTCATGGCGCTGAGGCGCCGCGCGAACTCCTCGGCGCGCACCGAGAGGTTCTCCGCGACATAATAGAGCACCTGCGCGCGATTATGCGCCGTCGCCGCTCCCCAGCCGGACGCCTTCGAGGCGGCCTCGACGGCGTTGCGGATGTCCTTGCGGTTGCCGAGGCCGGCGAGACCAAGCTCGCGCCCCGAGGGGTCGACAACGGCGTAGCTATAGCCGGAATCGGGGCGCGCCTGCTTGCCGCCGATGAACAGCTTGGCGGTGCGATCCGGGCCGCTGTCAACGATGTTTCGCGCCGGATGAAGCCCGGGCGAAGCGTCGAGGCGCGGCGGCCGCGCCGAGTTCGGCTTGGGCGTCGGTTGGCCGGCGATCCGGTACTCGCTGAGGCCCTCGCGCCCGCCTTCCCGCCCGAAACCGCTTTCCCGATAGCCGCCGAAGCCGGCCGCGGCGTCGAACAGGTTGGTCGAATTGATCCACACCACTCCCGCCTTGATGCGGGCGGCGACCTCGAGCGCGCGATTGACGTTCTCGCTCCAGACCGAGGCCGCGAGGCCGTAGCGGGTGTTGTTGGCGAGCGCGACCGCTTCGTCGGGCGTGCGGAAGGTGGTCGCGACCAGAACGGGGCCGAAAATCTCCTCGCGCGCCAGCACCGACGCTGGCTCGACCCCGGTGACGAGGGTGGGTGGGTAGAAGCAGCCACGCTCGGGAACCGAATCGTCGGCGCGGAAGAGTTCGAGCCCCTCTTTCTCGCCCTCGCGCATGAGCCGGCGGATCCGCTCGAGCTGCACGGGAGCGACGATCGCCCCCACATCGGTCGACTTGTCCAGCGGATCGCCGACCCGCAACTGGCCCATGCGAGCGCGGAGCTTGGCGTACAACGCCTCGGCGACGCTCTCGGCGACCAGGAGCCGCGAGCCCGCGCAACAGACCTGCCCCTGATTGAACCAGATCGCGTCGACCACGCCCTCGACCGCGCTGTCGAGATCGGCGTCCTCGAACACCACGAACGGCGATTTTCCCCCAAGCTCGAGGGTGAGCTTCTTGCCCGAGCCGGCGGTCGCCTTGCGGATCGCCCGGCCGACCTCGGTCGAGCCGGTGAAGGCGATCTTGTCCACGCCAGGGTGCGCGACGAGCGCGGCCCCGGTCGCGCCGTCGCCGGTGACGATGTTGACGACGCCTGCGGGGAGTCCGGTCTCGACGCAGATCGCGGCGAAGGCAAGCGCGGTCAGCGGCGTGAATTCCGCCGGCTTCAGCACCACCGTGGCGCCGGCCGCGAGCGCCGGGGCGATCTTCCAGGCGAGCATCAGCAGCGGGAAATTCCACGGGATGATCTGCCCGCACACGCCGACCGGCTTCGTGTCCGGGAAC
>DATNBG010000566.1:0-4908 GCA_035572075.1 Roseiarcus sp.
GCGACCTGGAATTTCATGCAATGGGCCTCGTCCACCGAGCACGACATGTTCGGCGCGCGCAAGATGGACTTCGTCAATCCCGTCCGGTCGTCGGTATGGAAGGACGACGAGTTCCGTAACCGCATGGAAAAATCCTACAACGGCTATCTCGCCCAGTACGAGGCTTCGGCCCCCGGCGCGAAGATCTACTTTACCGCGCAGCCGTTGTTCTTCGACGTCACCACCCAGTGGGCGGAGACGCTGCAGAAAATGGTCGCCAAGCAGGTCCCGGTCGACGACGGGCTCGATCAGCTTGCCGCCGCGCTCGACAAGCAGCTCAAGGACGCCGGTCTGGGCTGAGCGGACCGGACGGCTTTCCGGCGCGCGGGTTTGTTCAGCGTCCCGCGCGCCGGACGGATCGCCAAAAACGGTTCGTTTCGCTCGGGACCGCCGGAGGGAAAAGCAAGTTGAGGTTCGCCTCGTGACCGACACTTTAGCCAGCCGCGCCGGCGTTCCCGCGCGGCGGCGGCGAATAAACTATCTGCCCTATCTTCTGAGCCTGCCGGCGCTGATCGTCTGCATCGGCATCATCATTCCGTTCGTCACCGCCATTTATTATTCGCTGCTGCGCTACCGGCTGAACCTGCCGATGATGCGCGGCTTCATCTGGTTTCAGAACTACATCGAGTTCCTGACCGACAGCGAATTTTGGAACACCGTGCGGGTGTCGCTCGAATATACCGTGCTGACGGTCGGGATTGAGCTCGTCCTCGGGCTCGCCATCGCCATGCTGCTGCAGAAGCGGACCCGCATCAACAACGTCGTCTCGATCCTTCTGCTTCTGCCGCTGATGACGGCGCCGGCGATCGCGGCCCTGATGTGGAAGCTGATGACCAATCCGAACTTCGGCGTCCTCTCCTATTTCGTGCAGCTTCTGGGCTTTACCAATTTCAAATGGGCGTCCGATCCGAGCACGGCGCTGTTCACCGTCGTCCTCGTCGACGTCTGGGTCTATACGCCGTTCATCATGATCCTGCTCCTGGCGGGCCTGCGCTCGCTGCCGCAGCAGCCGTTCGAGGCGGCGGCGCTCGACGGCGTCCCGCGCCGCTTCGTGTTCTTCCGCATCACGCTGCCGATGCTGACGCCCTACATCATCACCGCGGCGCTGTTCCGGATGCTCGACTCGATTCAGCAGTTCGACATCATCTATCCAATGACCCAGGGCGGGCCTGGCAACACGCTGCTCGTTTTTCAGGTCCGCGCCTATCTCGAATTCTACCAGTACACCAACGTCGGCAAGTCGGCGGCGCTTCTGATCATACTGTGGGCGATCACCTTCGCGCTGTCCAACGTCTTCATCAAGCAGTGGCTGAAGCTGCGCGAGCGCGCACGCGGGCTGGGTTAGGAGGCGGCTATGGAGCATACGTCGGTCGCTGAACGGATCGCGCGGGGCGTCCTGGTCGCGCTGGTGGTCGTCTTCTTCCTGTTCCCGATCTTCTGGATCTTCCTCATGTCGTTTGAGACCAACGAGGAGATCCTGCGCATTCCGCCGAGCCCCTTCTTCACCCCGACGCTCGCCAACTATTCGGCGCTGATCACCGGCAAGCTGACCACCGTGTCGGGAACGCTCGACATCGCCTTCATGAGAAACCTGTGGAACAGCGTCCTGCTTTCGACCGCGTCGGTGGCGGTCGCGCTCATCCTCGGGGTGCCCGCGGCCTACGCGTTCGCGCGCTACAAGTTCCGCCTCGGCGAGGACATCGCCTTCACCCTGCTGTCGTTCCGCTTCGCGCCTCCGCTCTTGGTCCTGCTTCCGTTGACGCTTTATTTTCAGCGGCTCGGCCTCACCGACACCTATGTCGGCCTGATCTGGGTCTATCAGCTCATCGCGCTTCCGCTGATCTTGTGGATCGTGCGCGGCTATTTCGAGGACATCTCGCCCGACATCGAATACGCCTATCGGGTCGCCGGCCATTCGTGGTGGCGCACCTTCATCCGCATCGCCATTCCGCTCGCGGGCCCTGGAATCGCGGCGGCGGGGCTGCTCGCCTTCATCTTCTGCTGGAACAACTTCGTCTTCGCCCTCATTCTCGCCTCCGCCGCGAAGCAGCCGGTCACGGTCGGCGCGCTCGCCTTCGTCACCGCCTCCGGCATCCAGTACGGACAGATCGCCGCGGCCATCGTGCTGTCGGTCGCGCCGACGCTGGCGCTTGCGCTTTACGCCCAGCGCTACCTGGTCGAGGGCCTCTCGCTCGGCGCGGTGAAGGGATAGGTCAGGTGAGCAAGCTCGAGCTTCAGGCGGTCAGCAAGGCGTTCAAGGCGGGCAAGGTGCTCGACCGGATCTCGCTTGCGCTCGAGGAGGGGGAGATCGTGGCCGTGTTCGGGCATTCGGGCTCGGGCAAGACCCTGCTTCTTCGGCTGATCGCCGGGGTCGAGCAGCCGGACGAGGGGCGCATCCTGCTCGGCGGCCGCGACGTCACGGACGACGCGCCGGAGACCCGCGGAGTGGGCATGGCGTTCCAGAACTTCGCGTTGTTTCCGCACATGTCGGCGTTCGACAACGTGGCGAGCGCGCTCACCGCCCGCAATGCGCCGGGCGACGTCATTCGCGCCAAGGTGGAGAAGGTCGCGGCGCTCCTCAAGATCGGGCACGTCCTCGGACATGCGCCGCGCGAATTGTCCAACGGCCAGAAGCAGCGCACCGCGCTGGCGAGAGCGCTGGTGGCGGAGCCGCAAATCCTCCTCCTCGACGATCCGCTGCGCAACGTCGACGCCAAGCTGCGCTATGAGATGCGCCTCGAACTGCCCTCCCTGCTCAAGGCCTCGGGCTCCGCGGTTCTCTACGTCACTCAGGACTATAAGGAAGCGATGGCGCTCGGCGACCGGATCGCCGTGCTTTCGGACCGGGAATTCACCCAGATCGCCAAGCCCGCGGAGATCTATGGAAAGCCCGCGACGATCAGCGTGGCCAGCCTCTTCGGCGATCCGACGATCAACCTCATTCCGGTTGCGCCGCTCGCCTCGCCCGGAGAAACGAAAATCGGGGTCGGGGGCGCCTCGGTGTCGCTTCCGCCAGGGTTCGCGCGCCTGGCGGGAAAGTCTTGCGTCCTCGGGTTGCGGGCGGAACACATTGCGGTCGAAGACAAGGCCTCGCCGGACAGCTTCCCGGTCGAGGTCGTCGCCGTGACGCCGCTCAATGAAAAGACGCTGCTTCTTCTCCGCACCGGCGACGGGCGCGAAATTCTGGCTTCCGAGGCCGGGACCAGCGAGGCGCCGCGCCGGCACGGACCCGCCTTCGCCCGGTTCGATCCCAGGACCGTCCTCCTCTTCGACAGCGACAGCGGCCGCCGCATCGCTCCCCAGGCCGCGTGAGGGCGCCCATGTCCGAGGTCGCCCTGTCGATCAAAAGCGTCGACAAGATTTACCAGCGACGCGGAAAAGCTCCTGTCCATGCGGTGAAGAGCCTCGACATGGATGTGGCTCGCGGCGAGATCGTGGCGCTGCTGGGGTCGTCAGGCTGCGGGAAGACCTCAACCTTGCGGATGATCGCGGGCTTCGAGGAGGTCACGCGGGGCGACATCGTCGTCGAGGGCCGGCGGGTCAATCAGATGCCGCCTGCGCGCCGCAAGGTCGCGATGGCTTTCGAAGGCTACTCCCTTTACCCGCCGCTCACCGTCCGCGACAACATCGCCTTCGCGCTGAAAAGCGCCCGCATGGGGTCGAGGGAGGTCGAGAAATCGGTTCAGGAAATCGCGCGTCTCCTGGACATCGAGCCGATCCTGGACCGGTATCCCTCGTCGATCTCGGGCGGCCAGCAGCAGCGGGCGAGCCTCGCCCGGGCGCTCGTCCGTCAGGCGGATCTCTATCTGCTCGACGAACCGATGGGACAGCTCGAACCGCAGCTGCGCGCGATTCTGCGGGGCCGGCTGAAAAACCTTTTGGTCGATCGCCGAATGACCTCGATCTTCGTCACGCACGATCAGACCGAGGCGAACGCGCTCGCCGATCGTGTGGCGGTCATGGAGGGAGGCGTGCTCCAGCAGTTCGCCGGCCAGAAGGACTTGCGCGAACGGCCCGCCAACCTGTTCGTCGCCACATTCGTCGGCGAGCCGCCGATGAACGTGTTCGAATCAAGGGTCATGAACGGCGACCGGGTTCGCTTCGCGATCGACAACGGTCCAACCCTCGACTTCGGCAACGCCGACATTCCCCCGAAAGTTCGCGCCGCCATCGGGGACCGCGAGAAAGTGGTAATCGGGGTTCGCCCGCACGCCGTTCGGCTGGGCGCCGGCGCGGGCGAAGCCCGAGTCGTCTCCAATCAATGGCTTGGCGACCAGAGCCATCTGGCGATGGAGGTGGCGGGGAAGCTCATGGTCGCCGTGTCGCACGCGCCGATCCCGGCCACGGCGGGCGAGCGGGTGCGGTTTGGCGTCCTGCCGGCGGACCTGCACGTGTTCGACGCAGCCACGTCGGCGGCTTTGTCGCACGGGCTCGAAGCGGCATGAACCGCGCCTTTGCCCGGAGCAGAATCGCGCGCCCATGACTCGCGATATCCTCATCGGAATCGACGCCGGCACCTCCGTCATCAAGTCGGTTGCGTTTTCGCTCGCCGGCGAACAGCTCGCCGTCGCCGCGCGCCCCAATGTCTACGAGACCCTCGGCGGCGGCCAGGTCGAGCAGGACATGGCGCGGACCTGGGCCGATTGCGCGGCGAGCCTGCGCGAACTTGGCCAGCGCGTGCCGGATCTTTCGCATCGCGTGGCCGCCCTCGGCGTGACGGCGCAGGGCGACGGCTCGTGGCTCGTCGACGCCGCCGGCGAACCGGTGGGCGGCGGGCTTCTGTGGCTCGATTCCCGCGCGGCGGGCCTGGTCGCGGAATACCTTCGAACCGACGCCTACCGCGACCACTACGCCCTGACCGGCTCCGGC
>DATNBG010000567.1:0-5118 GCA_035572075.1 Roseiarcus sp.
CTACCGGCAGACGCCGAAACTGATCGAGGAAGGCCACCTTTATCTCGCCGTTCCCCCCCTCTACCGCTTAACCCAGGGCGCGCGCTCGCTTTACGCCCGCGACGACGCGCACAAGGAGGAACTCATGAAGTCGGGCTTCTCCGGCCGGGGCGCGATCGAGGTCAGCCGGTTCAAGGGGCTCGGCGAGATGCCGATGCGCGATTTGCGCGACACGACGATGGACCCGGCAAAGCGCACGCTTTTGCGCGTCGCCGTCATCGCGGGCGAGAATGAAGCGACGGCGGACACGGTCGAGCGTCTGATGGGTTCGAAGCCCGAGGCCCGCTTCGCCTTCATTTCCGAGCGCGCGCCAAAATCGCTCGAGCTCGTGGACCTGTAGATTGGAGCGTCATCTCGCTTGAGGCTCGATCGATGCCGACTGTCTCCCCTGGCCGCGCCCCCAAGGTTCATTCGCGGCGGCCAATGGACAACAGGCCCCCAAGAATAAACCACTCAACACGGTGGTTTAAATGAATAAATAGTTTATCGCTCGCTCTTGGACCATCTGGCGACCGCCGCGAAAATGCGCTATTCTCAACCTGCAAGGTCCGTTTATGTTTTGTGACCGGCCGAGCGGATTTCGACGATGCGGACGCCATATTTTATTGTCATGGCGGCGGCGAGCAGCGGTTCGCCGGCCGAAGAGCGGGGGCGCGCCGGACGACATCCCGAGTTCCCTTCGCCGAGCGCGGGGCCCTGTCTTTGAAGGGCCGACGGATATTGGGTTTGCGCGTCCGGCCAACCCGGGTTGTTCAGACGGAAATGTCGCGACGGAGTCCCGCTGAGCGGACCGCAGGGGGCGCCGTTGCGCTCCCATCGATTAGGCCTTGGGTGGAGATCTGAGACTAACATGAGCAAGGGTAAGGATTTCAGGCCTCGTAAGCGCGGCTTCGACGACGATGGGCCGATGCCTTACGAGTCGCGGCCTCGTCCGCAGCGCAGCTACGGCGGCCCCGACACCGGTTTTGGCGCGCCGCCCATCGGCGGGCCTTCATCCGCGCCGATCGATCCTGGCGCGCCGGCGGTCGACGCCGTGGTCAAATGGTTCAAGGCGGACAAGGGCTATGGCTTCGTCGAACTGGCGGGCGGCCAGGGCGACGCGTTCCTGCACGCCAACGCGCTTCATGCGGCGGGCCATGACGCCGTTCCCGCAGGGGCCAAATTGCGCGTCCAGGTCGGCGCAGGCGCCAAGGGCGCGCAGGTGACCCGGGTGCTCGAAGTCGACGCCAGCGGCATTGTCGAGCGCCCGCAGCGGGCGTTCGGCGACGCGCCGCGGCCGCGCCGGGTCGCGCCTGACCCCTCGACCGCGGTCTCGGTCACCGGAAAGGTGAAGTGGTTCGACGACGCCAAGGGATTCGGCTTCGTCGCCAGCGAGGACGGCGGCAAGGACGTGTTCGTCCATATCTCGATCCTCGGCCCGGCCGGCATCTCGCACTTGGCCGAAGGCCAGCAGGTGACGATGAGGGTCGTGGACACGCCGAAAGGGCGCGAGGCCATTTCGCTCTCGCTTTGAACCCTTCGCAGCCGTCCAGCGACATCCGCCGCCTGATCGAGATCATGGCGGCGCTGCGCGATCCCGTTCGCGGCTGCCCCTGGGATCAGGAGCAGACCTTCGCCTCGATCGCCCCGTTCACGATCGAAGAGGCCTACGAAGTGGCCGACGCGATCGAGCGCGGCGGACCGGAGGATCTGCGCGAGGAACTCGGCGACCTCTTGTTGCAGGTCGTCTTTCACGCCCGCATGGCGGAAGAGGCGGGCCTGTTCGATTTCGGGGCTGTGGTCGAGGCGATAACCGCCAAGCTCATCCGCCGTCATCCCCATGTCTTTGGCGAGGCGAGCGCGCTCGACGCCGCCGAGGTGAAGGCGCTCTGGGGACGCATCAAGGCCGATGAGAAGCGCGCGAAGCTCGCCTCCGGCGAGACAGGGACCGGCGCGCTCGACGGCGTTCCGCTCGCCCTGCCGGCGCTTTCTCGCGCGCTCAAGCTGCAGGAGAAAGCGGGCAAGGTCGGGTTCGACTGGAACGACGCGCGGGCGGTTCTCACGAAAATCCGCGAGGAGGCCGCCGAGGTCGAGGCCGAGATCGCCGGGGGCTCGGCCGAGGCGCTCAAGGGCGAGGTGGGCGACCTCCTGTTCGCGGTCGCGAACCTCGCCCGCCATCTCAGGGTCGATCCGGAGGCTGCGTTGCGCTCGGCCAACTTGAAGTTCGAACGCCGCTTCGCCCATATCGAGGGCCGCCTCGCCGAGCGCGGCCAAACCCCGGAAGGCGCGAGCCTCGAGGACATGGAGCGGCTGTGGGTCGAGGCGAAGGCTGAGGAGCGCTCCGCAGGTTGACGGGCCAATCGGGGATCGCATGACTCAGTTTCGCGCCGTCGCGTGGGATATCGACGGCACGCTCATCGACAGCGAACCGCTCCACCAGCGCGGCCTCCTCGCCGTCAGCCTGGCTTTGGGCGCCGATCTCAGCGACCTCGGGCCTGACCCGTTTCGCGGCGTCAACGGGCGTGACATATGGAAGATGCTGAAGCCGCGCTTCCGGGCTGACGCGAGCTTCGAGGCGTGGATCGCGGCGATCGAGGCCTACTATGTCGAGCACGCGAGAGAGCTCAAGCCCGTTCCGGGCGCCCTCGAGGCGATGCGGGCGCTCAGGCTTATGGGCGTCGCGCAAGCCTGCGTGTCGAATTCCGGGCGCACGATCGTCGACGCCAACATCGAGGCGCTGGGAATTGCGGAGTTCATCACGTTCTCGCTGAGCCTCAACGACGTCTCGCAAGGCAAGCCTCATCCCGAGCCTTTTCGCGAGGCGGCCCGGCGGCTCGGCGCGAAGCCCGAGGCGACGGTCGCCGTCGAGGACAGCGACCCTGGCGCCCGTTCGGCGCGTGCGGCGGGGCTCTATGTCGTCGGCTACGCGCCTGAAGGAAACGCCTTCGCGGGCGCCCACCGCTCGATCGCGAAGCTGATGGAAGTGGTGACTTTGTTCGGGATTTGACGGCCCGCCCCTAGTGCACGCCCTGGGTCAGGCCCTGGACGAAATAGCGGTTGAGCAGGATCATCATCGCGACGATCGGCAGCGTCGAGAAATGCGCCAGCGCGCCCAGCGTCCCCCAGGAAATGTCCTTGGTGCCATAGGCTGAGAGAAGGGCGACCGAGATCGTCTTGGTGTCGGCCTTGGTCAGGAACATGGCGTAGAGGAAATCGTTCCAGGAGAACATGACGCAGAAAATGGCGCTGGCGATCAGGCCCGGAACCACGGCCGGCAGGGCGATGCGGAAAAAGGCGCCGAAGTCCGAGCAGCCGTCGATCCGCGCCGCTTCCTCGGTGCTCACCGGCGCGGCGCGAAAGAAGGAGAACATCATCCAGACGACGAAGGCGCTGTTGAGCGCGGTGTTGAGGATGATCACCGCCCACCAGGTGCCCAATAGCCCGATGTCGCGCATGAAAAGATAGAACGGAATCAGCGTCGCGATCGCCGGCACGGTGCGGATGACGAGAAAGAAATAGGCGAGCCAGATCGCGCGCGGGCTTTCCGCCCGAGCCAGCGCATAGCCCGCCGGCACGCCGATGAGAAGCGAGAGCGCGGTCGAGCCTGCCGCGATGATGAGGCTCGACTCGAGCAGCGCGCCTAAATTGAAGTAGCGGAACACGCTGCGGAAATTGTCCCAGGTCGGCGTGAACAGGAAGGTCGGCGGCGAGGCGAAAATGTCGCTCGTCGGCTTGTACGCGATCGAAATGAGCCACGCGACCGGCGCGAGCGCGATCACGAGAACGAAGCAGATCGCGAGGCGGCGCGCGATCAGGCTCAAGTGCTCGCGATCAGGCATTCCGGTTCCTTCCCGGCTTCAGCGCGCCGATGAACGCCGCCGCCATGGCCAGGATGCAGACGACGATCAAAGTGCTGACGGCGGAGGCCGCGCCGATATTGAAGAACTGGAGCCCCTGCTTGACGCCATAGATCATGAGCGTGTTAGTCGCGTCCGCCGGCCCGCCGCTGGTGGTGACGAAGATGATGTCGAACACCCGGAATGCGTCCATCATCCGCAGGATCAGCGCGAGAAACGCCGCAGGGAGCAGGAGCGGCAGGATGACGTGCCGGAGCCGCTGGGCCGCGCTCGCGCCGTCGACCGCGGCGGCCTCGAGAATGTCGGTCCTGAGCGATTTCAGCCCCGCGAGCAGGATGAGCGCCATCAGCGGCGTCCATTCCCAGGCGTCGATCGCGATCAGCGTCGCGAGCGCGGCATGAGGGTCGGCCAGCAGGCCGCGCGGACTGGACAGCCCGAGTTCCGCGAGCGGGTAGCCGAGCATGCCATATTCGGGACTGAGCAGCGCCTTGAACACCAGCCCGACCACCAGCGGCGTCACAGTCGCCGGGATGAGCAAGAGTCCGAGCGCGACCCGGTTGAACCAGTCGTCGCGCCAAAGCAGAAGCGCGATCCCGAGGCCGAGGATGAACTCGATCGCAACCGCGCCGAAGGTGAACAGAAAGGTGTTGATCAGCGCGCTGCGCGCGGTCGGGTCCCGCCAAAGCTGAAGATAGTTGTCGAGCCCGACGAAATGGCGCGAGGCGGGCCGGATCAGGCTGTAGCTGTCGAAGGAGTACAGAAATCCTTGCAGCATCGGCCCGACCGCGACCGCGAGCACGTAGATGAGCGCGGGCAGAGCCATCGCGGCCAGAAACATCCGGCGCTTGAGCGCATAGGACCAGCCGGCCGCGAGGGCCCCGGCGCCAGGGGCGCTCGTGGCGCCGTCACTCCGAACAACGGTCACGTCGCGCTCGAAGCTTGGCGCCGTTCAGTCGAGCCGCGACCGGGCGTCCCCTCTCCCCGCGAAGCCCGTTGAAAGACGGGCGTCTCCCGACGCCCCATGCGGGGCGAGGGTTGGGGTGAGGGGCCAGGCGAGCGGCCGAGTCGCATTGTCGCCTCGCCCCTCATCCTGTCCTTCTCCCCGCGATCCCCGGGTCAAGCCCGGGGAGGGAGAAGGGACGCTCGCTGACACTCCTCGGCGCAAAATGCTTCAGGCGCCTCGCCCCGCGCTCACTTGAACAAAGCCTCCGCCTTGGCCTGAATGCCGTCCATCGCGGTCTTG
>DATNBG010000568.1:0-2847 GCA_035572075.1 Roseiarcus sp.
GGCCTCGTAGGCGGCCTTTGGAAACGGAAGCGCGCCCGAGCCGGCGAGCGCGCCGAGCATCGGCGCCGAGATCACCGTGCCGCGCTCAGCGGCGATCTTCTCCATGTCGAAGGCGACGGCGCCGCGCGCGGCGAAGTCGAGCGCGTCGGTGACCGCGATCGGGTCGCCCGCGCCGTCGCCCGGCTTTTCCTTTTCGGCCACCGCATAGGCGCGGTGGGTCGAAGCGATCAGCGTCGTCCTGTCAGGGGTGACCAGTCCGCGCAGGACCGACCGGCCGGCCTCCATCAGTTCCGCCGCCATCACCACATCGACATCGCCCGGCGTCGGCATGAGCGAGAAGACCGGCGTGACGCCGTTCCGGGGAGGCAACGTCTCGATGTAGTAGATCGTCGCGCCGGTGCGCTGCGCGACGCCCGGCACCGACGTCGACTGCGCCGCCCATCCCTCATGCTCGGCGACCTCGACGATCCAGTCCGCCAGCACCCCGCCGCCCTGTCCGCCCATGGCGAGAATGGCGATGGCGAGCGGCTTCTCGAGCGGGACCGGCCCCGGCCGGATCGGGGCGGCTTCATTCATGGGGCGTCATTTCAGGCAAAGGCGCTCGAAGGACCTCTCCGCCATGGCCTCGCTCCGTTGAGGTCACGGATTTATTTGCATGAGCATATTCAGCGGCCGCCCGGCCCGTGTCAACGACGGCGCCATGCTCAAGGAAAGGGCGCGCCCGCGCCAACGAACCAGCGTAAGGCGCATAAATTCCCGAAACCCTCGAGTCGCCTCCCGCTCGCCAGAGGCCACGATAGCTCTCGTCATCGAGCGTCGCCACAAAACGGTCCGCAAAGCGCCACCGCGCCGTCACGCTGCCAGTCGACACTTGCGGAAGATCCGGCGAAGACCGCCACCCGCGGACCGCGTACGTGCTTTCGTCAAAGGGAGGAGCGAACCGGGACCAGGATATGAACCACGGTCTCCAACAGTTCGGCGCGCTCATGGCAGGCTGGCTGTCGCTGGTCTTCATCGCCGCGAGCGTTTTGGGCTGCCTCATCGCCCTGGGGGCGGCGTGGGCGGCGCGCTGGTTCGTCCGGCGGCCGGCGCCGCCGGCGCCGCCAACCTGGCCGGACGTCTCGATCCTGAAGCCGCTCTTCCGCGCCGAGGCGCGACTCTCCGAAAATCTCGAGACCTATTTCCATCAAGATTATCCCGGGAAAATTCAATTTGTTTTCGGCGTGCAGGATCCGGACGACAGCGCCATTCCGGTCATCAAATCGCTGATCGAGCGCCATCCCGGGCTCGATCTTCGGCTGGTTGTCAACGGCGCCGCGCATGGGCTGAACCGCAAGGTCTCGAATCTCATCAACATGGGGCGGGCGGCGCTCCATCCGGTCATCGTGGTCGCCGACAGCGACGTGGCCGTGGATCCAGACTATCTGCGGACCTTGGCGGCTCATCTGGCCGAGCCCGGCGCCGGCGTGGTCACCTGTCTCTACCTCGGAGCGCCGTGCGGCGGGTTCTGGTCGCGGCTCACCGCCATGGCGGCGCACGATCATTTCCTGCCCAGCACGATCCTTGGGCTCGCGCTCGGGCTTGCGCGGCCGTGCGTCGGCGCGACCATCGCGCTCACCCGGGAAACCCTGGTCCGGATCGGGGGCTTCGAGACCGCCGCCAACCAATTGGCCGACGATTACGTGATCGGCAAGGCGGTGCGGCGGGCGGGACTTCGGGTCGTCGTTCCGCGGATGCTCGTCACCCACTCGTTCGAGGAAAAATCGCTGAGCGAGGCGGTTCGGCATGAACTGCGCTGGGCCCGGACGATTTTCACCGTTGATCCGCTCGGCTACGCCGGCAGCGGCTTGACCCACCCCCTGGCGCTGGCGCTGATCGGAGCGGCGCTTCGCGGGTTCGACGGCCTGGGGCTCTCGGCGGCGCTCGCGGCGCTCGCCTGCCGTCTCATCCTGAAACATCGCCTCGCCCGCGAATTTGATTTGCCAAATCCCGACTATGCCCTCCTGGTTGTCCGCGACATGCTCTCCTTCGCCATCTATGTCGGGGGTTTTTGGTCAACGCGGGTCAGGTGGCGCGGACAGGTTTTCGCGGTCGCCCGCGACGGAACGCTGCTCGCGATGGCCGAGCCGCGAGCCGGCTCCGGGTCGTGATCGAAGGGCGATGAGGCGATGCGCACCCTGTTTCTTCAGGCGCCCTCCTTCGACGGGTTCGACGGCGGCGCCGGCGCCCGATACCAGACGAAGCGCGAGATCGCGTCGTTCTGGTACCCGACCTGGCTCGCGCAGCCGGCGGCGCTGGTCAAGGACAGCAAGCTGATCGACGCGCCGCCGCACGACACCTCCTTGGCCGAGGTTGCGGCCGAGGCGAAGAATTTCGACCTCGCCGTGGTGCACACCTCGACCCCCTCCTTCGCCTCGGACCTGAAGGCGATCGCCGCTCTCAAGGACGCGAACCCGCGGCTCAAGGTCGGGTTGATCGGCGCCAAGGCCGCGGCCGACGCTGAAGGAACCCTGAAAGCCGCGCCGTCGGTCGATTTCGCCGCGCGCAACGAATTCGATTTCACCATCAAGGAGGTCGCCGACGGGCGGGACTGGAAATCGATCCTCGGCCTCTCCTGGCGCGACGCCAACGGCGAGATCAAGCACACGCCGGACCGGCCGATCCTGGAAAACATGGACGATCTGCCCTTCGTTACTCCGGTCTACAAGCGCGACCTGAACATCCGGCGCTATTTCAGCGGCTATCTGAAGCACCCCTATATGTCGTTCTACACCGGCCGCGGCTGCAAATCGCGCTGCACGTTCTGTCTTTGGCCGCAGACGGTTGGCGGGCATCGCTACCGCACCC
>DATNBG010000569.1:0-2965 GCA_035572075.1 Roseiarcus sp.
CGAGCCACGCTTCGCTGTCGAGCCTGGAGGAGATCGGCGCGGCGGCGCCGGGGCCGAAATGGATGCAGACATTCCTCTACAAGGACAGGGGGCTCACCAAGGAATTCGCAGCGCGCGCGGCGTCCGCTGGGTACAAGGCGCTCATCCTCACCGTCGACAACCAGGTGGTGGCGGGCCGCGACCGCGATGCGCGCCACGGCACGTTCTTTCCCCTGCGACGGAGTCCGCGCCGCATCGTGGACTTTGCGAGCCATCCGGGCTGGCTCATGCGCATGCGCGCGACGCCGCAGCCGAGCTTCGCCAATTACGTCGGCCGCTCCTCGATGGCCGCCTTCGGCCCGCTCATGCTGGAGCAGCTCGATCCGGACATCGGCTGGCATGACATCGATTGGCTGCGCGGCCTGTGGCGCGGGCCCCTCATCCTCAAGGGGCTTCTGCATCCCGACGAAGCGCGAGAGGCGGTAAAGCGTGGCGTCGATGGAATCATCGTCTCCAACCATGGCGGACGCCAGCTCGACGGTGCAGTCGCTTCGATCCGCGCGCTACCCGGAATCGTCGAAGCGGCCGGCGGCCGGGCTACGGTCATGATCGACGGCGGCTTCCGGCGCGGCATCGACGTCGTCAAGGCGCTGGCGCTCGGCGCGCGCGCGGTTCTGATCGGACGACCGCACCTCTGGGGCGTCGCCTGCGCCGGCGAGGACGGCGTCTACTGGGCGCTCGAGCTTTTCCGGCGCGAGATCGACCGCGCGCTCGCCCTCGGCGGCTGGGACGGGATCGCGAAGCTCGACCCCGGCGTCTTCTTTCGCCTAAGCTGAGCCAGATCAAGCAGGATTGCCGCGCCGCTTGCCAAGCCTTGAGCGCTCGCGCAATCTTCGCCGATGCTCCGGCTGTTTCTCTTCCGTCACGCCAAGGCTGAGCCCCACGTCGGACGCGGCGATTACGAGCGCAGGCTGACCGGACGCGGCCGCGACGATGCGAAGCGGATCGCTGTCGCGCTCGCCGCCCGTCGCATGCTTCCGGACCTTCTCATCCATTCCGGCGCGGCGCGCGCCAGGGAGACGGCTGAGATTTTGGCCGCCGGCTGGCGAGGCAAGGTCGAGCTGCAAGAGGACCACAGGCTTTACGATGCAAGCCTCGCAACGCTCATCGCCCGCGCGCGCGCTCTTCCCCGCGATCGCGAGCACGTCGGCCTGGTTGCGCACAATCCCGGACTTGGCGAACTCGCCGCCGCGTTGACCGGCTCGGGCGCCAAGCCGGACCTGCGCCGCCTCGCCGCGAAATATCCGACCGGCGCGGTCGCGGTCCTGGACTTCTCCGTTGAGCGTTGGGAAGAGGTCGAGCGCAATTCGGGGAAGCTTGCGCTCTACCTCATGCCGGCCGAGCTTGAGGCGGGTGCGGACTAACGCCCGCTCCGCTCCGCGACAAGCTCCGATCACCCTCGCGGGGCCGAGGCGGCGCCACACTGTGCAAACCGGACGGCGCCGCCTAGATAGGCCTCGCCGGTTCGTGGGCGGATGGTTTCTTGTCAGGCTTCAGCGATCTTCTTTTCGAGGCCGGGCTCGCCGCCCGCTCGATCGGCGACTTCTTCTCCGGCGGCGCGCTGCGGCTCGGCGTGACCGGGCTCTCGCGCGCCGGCAAGACGGTGTTCCTAACCGCGCTCATCAACAATCTGGTCGCTGGCGCCCGCCTGCCGGTGCTGGCGGCCTCCGCGGAGGGCCGGATCGTGCGGGCGCGCCTCGAGCCCCAGCCGGACGACGCGGTGCCGCGATTCGATTATGAGGATCATCTCGCGAGCCTCTCGGGGCCGGATCGCCGCTGGCCGCAATCGACCCGACGCATCGCCGAGCTCAGACTCACGATCGAGTTCGAGAGCGCGGTGAGCTGGGGGGCGCGGCGATCGAGTCTCAAGCTCGATCTTGTCGATTATCCCGGCGAATGGCTGCTCGACCTGCCGCTCCTCGACAAGAGCTACTCAACGTGGTCGCGCGAGACGCTGGCGGCAAGCGAAACTCCCGCCCGGGCGCCCCTGGCGGCGAAATGGCGGGCGGCGCTCAACGGCCTCGACCCTGACGCCCAGGCGGACGAGGATCAGGCACGGCGCATCGCCGAATTGTTCACCGCCTATCTCAGACATGCGCGCGACGACGTCTACGCGCTCTCGACCCTGCCGCCCGGCCGGTTCCTTATGCCCGGCGATCTTGCCGGTTCGCCCGCGCTCACCTTCGCGCCGATCATGGTGAGCGACGAGAGGCCGGTCGTTCCCGGCTCGCTCGCTGCGATGATGGCGCGCCGCTACGAGGCCTATAAGACGTATGTTGCGCGGCCCTTCTTCCGCGATCATTTTGCAAGGCTCGACCGGCAGATCGTGCTGGTCGACGCGCTCTCGGCGCTCAATTCCGGTCCGGCCGCGCTCAAGGATCTCGAGAACGCGCTGACCGAGGTCATGCGCGCGTTTCGCGCCGGACGCGCCTCGTGGCTCGGCTCGATCCTCCGTCCCCGCATCGACCGCATCCTATTCGCGGCGACCAAGGCCGACCATCTGCATCACAAGAGCCACGACCGGCTGGAGGCGATCCTGCGAGCGCTGACCGCAAAGGCGATCGCGCGCGCCGAAGGTGTCGGGGCGGAGATCGACGTCATTGCGCTGGCGGCGATCCGGGCCACCCGGGAGGCTGAGATCAGGACCGGCGGCGAGACCCTCGACGCGATCGTCGGCGTACCGGAAAAGAGCGAGACGATCGGAGGAGAAGTCTTCGACGGAATCGCCGAAGCGGCCATCTTTCCCGGCGAGTTGCCGGCCGACCCGGAGGCGATCTTTCAGGGCGACGCGATCGCGCTCCCCGAAGCCGACAACGACTGGCGGTTCGTGCGCTTCCGCCCGCCGCTTACCCGGCGTGGCGAGTCCGCGCCCCAGATCCGACTCGACCGGGCGCTGCAATTCCTGATCGGGGATCGTCTCGCATGA
>DATNBG010000570.1:0-8712 GCA_035572075.1 Roseiarcus sp.
CAGCGAGAGGATCGACTCCCCTGCGTCGCCTGTCATGACATCGAGGCGCGCGCCGCGCTCGGCGAGCGCGGCATCGAAGGCCGCAAGCGACTGGGCGAGCCGCCATTTCGCCGCCCCGCCCAGCGGGCGGGCGCCGTCGCCCGCCTGCTCGTGGACATAGGTGAACAGCGCCGGACGGCCAGATGCGGCATGGATCGACGGCTGGTCGTCGAGGCGGAAGTCGTCACGCAGCCAGACGATGTCGACGCTTGCGCTCACGAACCGTCCCCCCGCCGCCTCACGCCTCGGAGTTCGGCCCCTCGGCGTCCTTCCATTCGAGGGTCACGACCTTGCCGTTCTCGACCGTCAGCGCCAGGCGCCCGTGCTTGAGTTCGAGCGCGCGTTCGCCGAACAATTTGCGCCGCCAGCCGCTGAGCGCGGGCGCCTCCGCCTTGTCGCTCGAGGCGATCGCCTCGAGATCGTCGACGGTGGCGATCAGCTTGCCGGCGACGCCGCTCTCCTCGCTCACCTGCCGCAAGAGCACTTTGAGCAGTTCGACCGTCGCGCCGACATTGGCGCCGTTGCGCCGCTCGCGCTCGATTTTGGGCAATGTCTTGGGGTCGCGCTTAAGTCCGCGTTCGATCGCCGCGAGAATCTCCGCCCCCGCGCGCGAGCGCTCCATGCCGCGCGGGAAGGCGCGCAGGTTGGCGAGCGCCTCCGCATTGCGAGGGGCGGCGTGGGCAAGCTCGATCATGACCTCGTCCTTGAGCACCCGCGCGCGGGGCACGTCGCGCGCCTGCGCCTCGCTCTCGCGCCAGGCGGCGAGCTCCATCATGACCGCGAGATCGCGCGGCTTGCGCGCCTTGGTCTTGTGGCGCTCCCAGGCGCGCTCGGGATGCTGCTCGTAAGTCGCGGGCGTGGTCAGGGTCTTCATCTCGTCGTCGAGCCAGGACTGGCGCCCGGCGGCCGCGACCCGCGCCGAGAGGACCTTGTAAATCTGGCGCAGATGGGTGACGTCGCCGATCGCATAGTCAATCTGCGCTTCCGCTAGCGGACGGCGCGCCCAGTCAGTGAAGCGCGACGACTTGTCGATTGCGACATGGCAGATCGAGTGAGCGAGCTCGCCGTAGGAGACCTGCTCGCCATAGCCGCAGACCATCGCCGCGACCTGGGTGTCGAACACCGGCGTCGGCAGGACGCCGGCGAGCTTCCAGAAAATCTCGAGATCCTGCCTCGCGGCGTGGAACGCCTTGACCACGCCCTCGTCGGCCATCAGTTGCAGCAGCGGTTCGAGGTCGATGCCGGGGCTGAGCGCGTCGACGGCGAAAGCCTCGTCGTCGGAGGCGAGCTGGACGAGGCAGAGGACCGGCCAGAACGTCGTCTCGCGCAAAAATTCCGTATCGACCGTGACGAACGGAAAGCGCGCCATGCGCTGGCAGGCGAGAGCGAGTTCGTCCGTCGTGGTGATCAGCGACACGTCGGTTCGCAAGGCTCTATCGGTTGTCGCGCGGCGGCGCGGCCGGCTTCGCGCGCTCCTTGCGCACGGGCGGCGGCGCATGCCGCGGCATGCCGAGCCGCTTGTCGAGATAGGCCCCGACCACCACTTGCAATTCGTCCATGCAGTCCTCGAAGAAGTGATTGGCCTCCGGGATGACCGCATGCTCGATGACGATGCCCTTCTGGGTCTTCAGTTTCTCGATCAGCGCCTGGACCTCTTTTAAAGGCGCGACCCGGTCCTTGTCGCCATGAACGAACAGTCCGGACGAAGGGCAGGGGGCGAGAAAGCTGAAATCGAACCGGTTGGCGGGCGGAGCGATCGAGATGAAGCCCTCGATCTCGGGCCGGCGCATAAGCAGCTGCATGCCGATCCACGAGCCGAACGACACGCCGGCGATCCAGCAGGCGCGCGCCTCCGGGCTGATCGACTGCGCCCAGTCCAGCGCCGAGGCCGCGTCCGACAATTCGCCCTGCCCGTGGTCGAAAGCGCCCTGCGAGCGTCCGACGCCGCGGAAATTGAAGCGCAAAACGGAAAACCCGCGCTCGGCGAAACTGTAGTAAGTGTTGTAGACGATCTGGTTATTCATCGTCCCGCCGAATTGGGGGTGAGAGTGAAGCACCACCGCGATCGGCGCCCCGCGCTGCTTGGCGGGGTGAAAACGACCTTCCAGCCGACCGGCCGGACCGCTGAAGAAAACCTCGGGCATGAAAACTCCAAAAACGCCTCGAAGCGGCTTCGGCATGAGCGTCGAATGCGCGCCCCGGCGCCTGACGGCGCGGAAATGAGCGCGAATCCGCCTCGGTCCGTTGGCCGGGACTCGCCTCGGAGGCCGCCTCATATCATGCCCGGCGCCTGCGATTGCAAGGGAAAACGTGAACTCGCGCCGCTCATCCTGTCGCAGCGGCGAGAATTGGATCGGCGATGACAGCGCGCTCACTGAACCGGGCCTATCTCGACTATAACGCAACCGCGCGGTTGCGCCCGGAGGCGCGCGCGGCGGCGCTTCACGCGATGGAGACGACCGGCAATCCCTCCTCGGTTCACGCCGAGGGCAGGGCGGCGCGGGCGATCGTCGAGGACGCCAGGAGCTGCGTCGCGCGGCTGGCCGGGGTCAGCTCGCGCTGCGTCACGTTCGTTTCGGGCGGGACCGAGGCGGCGAACGCCGCGCTCAACCCGCTGTTCGGGGCGGGGCCGAACGCCGCGCCGCTCGATCGGCTCATCGTCTCGGCCGGCGAGCACGTCTGCGTGCTCAGCGGGCATCGATTCCCGGCGGCGGAGACGGCGCCGTTGCTTCCTGACGGGCGCATCGATCTCGACTGGCTTGAGGCCGCCTGCCGGCGCCCCGGACGCGCGCTCGTCGCATTGCAGGGGGCGAACAACGAGACGGGCGTGATCCAGCCGGTGGCCGAAGCGGCGGAGATCGCGCACGCGGCGGGCGGTTTTCTCTTCTGCGACGCGGTGCAGATGGCCGGGCGGATCGACTGCGACATCACGGCGCTCGGCGCCGACGCGATGATGCTGTCGGCCCACAAGATCGGCGGCCTCAAGGGCGCGGGCGCCCTCCTCGTCGCGCGCTCCGAAATCAGCTTGGGGGCGCCCCTCATTCGCGGCGGCGGCCAGGAGCGCGGCGCGCGCGCGGGCACCGAAGCGCTCGCGGCGATCGCGGCGTTCGGCGCCGCCGCGCGCGCCTGCCTTGCCGAGGCGGCGAGCGAGCCCGCGCGGCTCATTCAGCTCCGCGATCGCCTGAGCGCCGCCGTCCGTTCAGTCGCCCCCGACGCGGTGATCTTTTGCGAGGCCGCGCCGCGGCTGCCCAACACCATGAGCTTCGCCGTGCCCGGCGTCGAGGCGGCGACCTTGATGATCGCGCTCGATCTCGCAGGGATCGCGGTCAGTTCAGGCTCGGCCTGCTCCTCGGGCAAAGTCGCGCCCTCGCATGTGCTCAAGGCGATGGGCGTTGCTCCGGAACTCGCGCGCGGCGCGATCCGGCTCAGCCTCGGCTGGGCGTCGGAGGAAGCGGATGTGGAGCGCTTCGCCGAGGCCTTTGCGGGCGTCATGGCGCGCATGCGGGCGGCGCGCCGGAGCGCGGCGGCGCCGGCCGTCGAAGCGCCCGGCGGGCCGGAAAAGCTTGCATCCGTTCCGCCCTCGGTGTAGGAGGCGCGCTCCCATTTCCCTGTCCGTTTCCTAAAGCCGAGGAGTCTCCATGGCTCGCGTCACCGTTGAGGATTGCATCGAGAAGGTCGACAACCGGTTCGATCTGGTTCTGATGGCCAGCCACCGCGCGCGGGCGATTTCGTCCGGCGCGCCGCTCGCGGTCGCGCGCGACAACGACAAGAACCCGGTCGTCGCGCTGCGCGAGATCGGCGACGGCAAGCTTCCGCCAGGCGACTTGCGCGAGGACGTCATCCACGGGCTGCAGAAGCAGGTCGAGATCGACGAGCCGGAGGCGGAAGCGGCGCCGCCGATGATCAATCCGGATCTGCAGAGCCAGATCGAACTCGGCGCCGACGTCCAGTTTGACCGGATGACGGAAGAGGACCTGCTGCGCGGGCTCGAGGGCCTCGCGCCGCCGCCGGAGCCGGAGGAGGATGCGGAATAGCGCAACCGCGCGATCGCGATTTCGCAACGGCGCCGCTGCGTCAGGTTGCATGATCCCGCCGGCCGATGCGGCGCGGCGGGTTTTTTTTGCCCGCTGTCCACAGCCCCGCTCAAGTTTCGCATGTTTCCTGTGTTCAGCGCCGAGCGATTTGCTATCTTGTCAAGAGAATCACTTGCGTTGCGGATCTCCGCCGTTTTGGCGGAGCCCGAGCGGATGGTCCCAATCGCGACGCGCAAGGGGTTCGTGGGCGGCGAGGATGTTCAAGCCGGCGCGTTGAGTGGGGGACGAAGTGAGCGACGAATTTGTGAAGCCGCCGGAAGCGGCGGAGCGGGGCGCCCAAGGCGACGAACGCCCGGTCGGACTGATTGAAGTCGCGGGCCGGGTCAAATGGTTCGACGCCGCCAAGGGCTATGGCTTTATCGTCCCGGACAACGGCGAGGCTGACGTCCTCATCCATGTGACCGTGCTCAGGCGCGATGGATTCTCCACCCTTCGCGAAGGCGCGCGCGTGGTCGCCGAGGCCCATCGGCGCGAACGCGGGCTTCAGGTGTTCAAGGTGATCTCGATCGCCGAGCCCGACCCGTCGTCGGCGCCGCCGCCGCCGGCGCGCACCCGCGCGCAGGCGAACTCGCTTGGCGCCTTCGAGATCGTGATCGTCAAGTGGTTCAACCGGGCGCGGGGCTTCGGCTTCCTCACCCGCGGCGAGGGCACCGAGGATATTTTCGTCCACATGGAGACGCTGCGCCGCTACGGTTTCGTCGATCCGAAGCCGGGCGACACGATGCTCGCGCGGTTCGGCCCGGGGCCGAAGGGGCTGATGGCGGCCGAGGTGAGGCCGCTCGACGGCTCGAAGATTTTCGCGCCGCACTGAACGCGCTTCTTGTAGCCGCGCTCGATCGCCCGTCGTCAGACGGGCGTCCTTTCGAACGCCCTATCGCATGGTCCCCTCCCCCGCTTCGCGGGTGAGGAAAGGGATGCGCCTATCCTCCCTGCTGTGAAACGGCGGGGGAGGGGACCGGCCGAAGGCCGGTGGAGGGGGCGCGCTCGCGCGCGGCGCGCAGAGTCAGTCGGGCGGCGCGCCTAGAGCGCGATGATTTGAGGTTGATCCAGGCCGTCATCGCGAGCCCGAGCGAAGCGAGGGCGTGGCGATCCAGAGAACGTAGGGCGCCCGGCGACTCTGGATCGCCGCGTCGGCCTTCGGCCTCCTCGCGATGACGACTCCACCTAAAGGCATCTTGCTCTAGGTACAATTCGGGCCCTCGCTTTGAAATATAGTTTCGAAGGCCAACGTCCATCACCCTCCGTGAGGGTGAGCGCCTTGACGCGCTCGTCTGCTTGCTCTTGAACCGCTCCAAGCCCGCACGATGATCGCGCGAGGACTCAAGGAGCGGCGATGAAGGCGATGACGATTGGGCTCTGCGCGGCGCTTGCCTTCGTCGCCATCGCCGCCTGCGCGGGCGCGCCGGCGATGGGCGAGGGGCTTCAGCCGCTCGAGATCGTCACGGCCACCGGCCGCCACGCGTTTCAGGTCGAGATCGCCGCCAACGACGCCGCCCGCGAGCGCGGCCTCATGGACCGGCGCTACATGCCCGCCGGCCAGGGGATGCTGTTCGAGTTCGACCGCGACGCGCCGACAGCCTTCTGGATGAAGGACACCTACATCCCGCTCGACATGATCTTCATCGCCCCATCCGGCGCCGTGACCCACATCGTCGCCAACGCCGAGCCCTTGTCCGAGCGCATCATCCCCTCCGGCGGGCCGTGCATCGCCGTGCTCGAACTGAACGGCGGGACGGCGGCTTCGATCGGGCTCAAGGTCGGCGACAAAATTCGCCATCCGTTCTTCAAGCCGTGATATACACCCGGCGCGTTGCATCCGTCCGCGGGATTGCTACACTCCTTTCACCAGGGGACGCCTCCCGGGGCAGGAGCGTTCGAACTGTCGCTGGGGAGGGTGCGTGAGCGAGGCTTCAACGTGGGATCCGAATGCCGGATTTCACGCGCCGTTTTCAACGTCTGGCGGCCCGGCCGGCGCGCGCAATGGCTCGGCGCGGACCTATGCGGCGCTGGATCTCGGCACCAACAATTGCCGCCTCCTGGTCGCGCGGCCGACCGCGCAGGGATTCCGAGTCGTCGACGCGTTCTCGCGCATCGTTCGCTTGGGCGAGGGCCTGTCGGCGACCGGGCGCCTGAGCGAGGCGGCGATCGCGCGCACCTTCGAAGCTTTGAAGATATGCCGCGACAAGATGGCGGCGCGCGGGGTGACGCGAGCCCGCACCATCGCGACCGAAGCGTGCCGCTCGGCGGCCAATGGCGCGGACTTCGTCGCCATGATCCGCGAGCGGCTCAAGCTCGATCTCGAAATCGTCGACCGCGAGACCGAGGCGCATCTGGCCGCGGCCGGCGTCAGCGAACTCGCCGACAAGGACGCCCGCTCGACGGTGATGTTCGATATCGGGGGCGGATCGTCGGAGATCATCTGGCTTGGGCTCGATCCTTCCGCGCCGCATGGGGGCGCCCGGGTGAAGGCCTGGGAGTCGCTGAGGCTGGGCGTGGTCACGCTGGCCGAGACCTTCGGCGGCGTTGACGTGAGCGACGAGGCCTTCGCCGCCATGACCGCCCATGTCTCGGAGGCGCTCGCTCCCTTCATCGCGAAAGTCAAGGACGAGGAGCGCTGCGACCGCTTCCACCTTCTCGGCACCTCCGGCACCGTCACCACCATCGCGGGCGTCCATCTCAACCTGCCGCGTTACGACCGGCGCGCGGTCGACGCCCTGTGGCTCGGCCGGGCCGAGGTCGACGCGGCGATCGCGCGTCTGCGCGCGATGAGCTACGCCGAGCGCGCCGCCAACGCGTGCATCGGGCACGAGCGCGCCGATCTGGTCCTCGCGGGCTGCGCCATCCTCGAGGCGATCCGGGCGCATTTCCCCGCCGAACGGCTGCGCATCGCCGACCGGGGCCTGCGCGAGGGAATCCTCAGCCAGATGATGCGCGCCGACGGGGTCGGCCCGCACCGGCGCCCGCGCGAGCGCTGGTGACGAAAGGCGGCTCGGGGCGCGAGGGCGGCCGGGCGCTGAAAGTCCGGGTGAAGACGGCCCGCAAGCGCTCGCCCGCCTCCGCCCGCTGGCTCGAACGCCAGCTCAACGACCCCTATGTCGCTCAGGCCCGCCGCGAGGGCTTCCGCTCGCGCGCGGCCTATAAGCTGATCGAGATCGACGACAGGCTGAAGCTCTTCAAGCCCGGCCAGCGCATCGTCGATCTCGGCGCGGCGCCCGGCGGCTGGAGCCAGGTCGCCGCGGCGCGCACGCAAGCGCGCGAGGGCAGAGGGCGGGTGATCGCCATCGATCGTCTCGAGATGGACCCAATCGAAGGGGTCGAGTTCCGGCGCATGGACTTCCACGACGCCGAAGCCCCCGCCGCTTTGCGCG
The DNA here is from genome assembly GCA_035572075.1 of Roseiarcus sp. Taxonomy (GTDB): domain Bacteria; phylum Pseudomonadota; class Alphaproteobacteria; order Rhizobiales; family Beijerinckiaceae; genus Roseiarcus. The sequence goes on from DATNBG010000570.1 coordinate 7,502, forward strand.
AATGGCTGGGCGGCGCGGCCGACGGCGTCCTCTCGGACATGGCGGCCAACGCCACCGGCCATCGCAAGACCGATCAACTGCGCATTGCGGGCCTGGTCGAGCTCGCCGCCGATTTCGCCAGCGAAGTCTTAGGCCCGGGCGGCTTCTTCCTCGCGAAGGCGCTGCAGGGCGGCGCCGAGGGCGAACTCCTCGCCCGCCTCAAGCGGGAATTCAAGACGGTGCGCCACGTCAAGCCGAAAGCCAGCCGCGCCGACAGCGCCGAACTCTATCTGCTGGCGACGGGCTTTAGGGGCCGGACGCCGTAGACGCGGTCGCTGATCGCGTCGCCCGCCGGTGGCTTGAGGGCGCGGGCGGAGCGATCGCGCGTTCCCGCGAGGCCGTTCAACTTTCCGGCTGAATGCGGTAGACCATGTCCATGACCGAGCTTCTCGAGCGAGCCGTCGAAGTCTTGCGCGGCCTGCCGCCGGAAACGCAGGACGCGGTTGCCCGCATTCTCCTGAAGTTGGCTGGGAACGAGCCGTCGATCATATGGCTCACTCCGGGCGAGGAGGAGTCTTTAAGAGCCTCTTTGCTGGAGGCCGAGCGCGGCGAATTCGCGACCGACGATGAGATAAGAGCCATCTGGGCGAAGCACGGCCTGTGAAGCTGCGGTAGTACCCGTGGCCTCGCGAGTCGAGGCGTTTCTCAATCCGCCAGCCCCATGACGAACGCCAAGGCAGCGTTGAGCCGGGCGACATCGCCGTCGCCAAGACGGCCGATCGGCTGTCCCACCCGGGCTCTGCGAACCGTCACCGGCCTGTCGGCCATGATCTGGGAGCGGGCCCTCAGGCCATTGCTCTCGCTCGGATCGATGGTGACGCGGAAATCCGGCGCGTCGACGACCTCCGAGGTCATTTGACAAATGACGACCGAGGCGTGGTCTGAAGGAAACGCATCCGTCTGGACGACCACCGCCGGTCGAGGCTTCCCGTAATCGCCGGCCGCGGCCACGATGACCACGTCGCCGCGTCTCATCGCCCGCTTGCGGAGTCAGGCGCGTCGAACTCGGAAACAGCCTCGATCCAGCTTAGCGCCTCGGCCTCGCGGCTCGGAATGAGGCGGGCGACCTGATCGGCCACCCGCCGGCGAACCGAGGGCAGGCGCGAGTCCGGGACAAGGATGCGCAGTTCGCGCACGCCCCGCCTGCGGCGCCGCTCGCGCATCTGTCTCAT
>DATNBG010000571.1:0-6941 GCA_035572075.1 Roseiarcus sp.
ATCCGCGGCATCGTTTCGCTGGCCGCCGCGCTGGCGATCCCCTTCACCGTCGCTGACGGGAGCCCTTTTCCCGAACGCGACCTGATCCTCATTCTGACCTTCTGCGTTCTGTTCGTGACCCTGGTCGGCGAAGGCCTGACGCTGCCCGCCGTCACCCGGGCGCTCGGTCTCGCCAACGCCGGGCGGCGCGAGCGGCAGGCCGAGTGGGAGGAGGAGTTTCAGGTCCGCAGACGCGCGATCGAGGCGGCGATCGACCGGCTCGAAGAACTCACCGCGAGCCGCAAGCTTCCCGAGACCGTCGCCGGACCGATGCGCGCGCATCATCGCTATCGGCTGGAGGACGTCGACCGCTACAGCGACGGCGACGGGCGTCACAGGAAGCTCGCCGAACTCGGCGATGAGGTCGAGCTCTCGCTGATCGAGGCGGAACGGCAGCTTGCCAACCGGCTCTATCGCGAGGGCGAACTGAAGGATGAAGGCCGAAGGCGAATCGAGCGCGATCTCGACCTGCGCGAGGCGCTGCTCGCCAATCTGCGGGGCAGGGAATGAGGTCGCGCGCCGTCATTTCGGCGGGTTCCCCGCCATCGGGCCCTGGGTCTAGCCCCTTACCCTGACCGGCCCGTGCGACGCCCGCCGCCGCTTGCGCCGTTAATTGTCTGGCAACGCTGCCGTTCGAATATCGCCCATTCGTTGGGGAAGCGGCGCGCCGCCGTTAGGACAGGCATCCCAAGATACGCTCCCAAGTCGAGATGAGTGGGCGGACATGCTTGCATGGTTGCTTTGGCGCCTGGAGAGGATCGAGCGGATCCGCGCCGTCGCGCGCGCGCTGATGAGCAGGTACGGCGACGACGCCTATGCGGAAGCGCGCCGCCGGGAACGTCGGGGCGAAAGCGACGGAACGGCGGGAGACTGGCGGCGCGTCGCATTGGCCGTCGCTCGCTGGACGCCCAATGTGGACCCCCGCGTCGCGGCGCCTCCGTCTTCGCTTGGGCCTGATTCAATCGAGGAGCCGGCTCCGATCGTTTCGGATGAGCCGCGGACCTTCCGGATCCAGTTTGTCTGCGGGACGACCGATTGCCGCCCGACCAATCTGATGGAGAAACAGGTTCAAGTGGCGGACGCGCCCGCCGCGATCATCGCCGCGGCGAGTATCAAGTGGCCGCCCCGGACGATCGGGGTGCGCATCCTGGACCGAGAAGGTCGCGAAGTCTTTGTGCGACAAAAGGCGCGGAGATAATACGAAATCCCGCTGATCGATTCATTGATGGCGTTCCCGAGACGCCCCGTCCTCGATTTCGCTGGCGCGCAACGGAATTGGCGCGCCCAACGGGAATCGAACCCGTGTTTCCGCCGTGAAAGGGCTTGGATTCTCTCCTAATATATAAGTCATTGATCCTTGATCATCCGAGGTGCAGAAACTAATCGAAGGCTATGATTCGCTCCTCGAGCGTTTCGCGCGCGTCTTGGGAACCGGACACTGAACGCGTTCATCGACCATCCAGCGAGAGGGCGGCTTCGGGCCGCCCTTTTTGTTGCAGGACGACGCGCTCAGGGTCTCATTGACTAGGGCAATTGACAGCGCGATAGTATCGCCTATCGTCATACAACCGACGCGTTGTAACCGCGGCAATGCGCCGATTTGGCCCCGCGCCTGACCGCATCGGATGCGGAGGCTTTTTTAACTTGCGGATTGGCGCGCCCCTTAAGCCCTGCGCAGACTCCCCTGCGCGGGGCTCTTCGCGTCGGAATGCAACTTTTCGGGGTCGTCATGAGTTGCGTGGGTCTCGAAGGAGACAATCATGGACAAAGAACATCTGAAGGGCGCTGCGGACAAGGCAAAAGGAGCCGTAAAGGACGCAGCCGGAAAGGTCATGGACGACAAGAAATTGCAGGCGGAAGGAAAGATGGACAAGGCAAAGGGCGAAGCCCGCGAAGCTCTCGGCGATGCGAAGGACGCCGCCAAGCGCGCTCGAGACGAGCACAAAGTGTAGGCCAATCCGTCTCCGCGTTCATGGAAAGGGTTGGCAGGGCGGCCTTCGGGCCGCCCTTTTGTTTGCGCAGCGCGCGTTGCCGCATCGGCTGGCGAGGCCGCCGTCTAAGCAGGATTGCCGAAAAGTGGACACCGGTTTTCGGCTAAAAAATCCTGCGAAATCAAAGGAATCTAAGCAGGATTTCGTTGGCTCGCCAACGAAACCCTGGTTAGACCTCGGAGTGTAAGGATTCGGCCGATGCGGCGGCTAAGGTGATGCTCGAAACGAGGGGAGGCCCGCCAGCGGCTTCTCTGAGGCTTGGCGGGCTGTCGATCGAGCCCGGCTTGTGCCGGCCGCCTTGGCTGCGGCGAGAGCTCGGCGGGGTCTCGCCCACTCGCTGCAACTCTGCCGCACTCCACGCCATTATCTTGCACAGGAGTTGGACAGATCGTTCCGCTTTCCGGCCAACAAATTTGAAACTATTGGCGCGCCCAGCGGGAATCGAACCCGCGTTTCCGCCGTGAAAGGGCGGCGTCCTGGACCGCTAGACGATGGGCGCGGGGTGGATTGCGGTTCCGCCGGATCGGCGCGATGCTATAAAGTCGGCCGCCCGCGCTGGCAAGCTCCGCCGGCGTCTCACACCATCAGCGAGAATAGAGGAAACATGCGCGCCATCCGCATCCATCAGCCCGGCGGTCCCGAAGTCATGCGCCTCGAGGAGGTCGAGCCGCCGCCGCCGGGAAAGGGCGAGGTCAGGCTGCGTCAGCACGCGATCGGAATCAACTTCGTCGACATCTATCATCGCACCGGCTTCTATCCCCCGGCGAAGCTGCCGTTCACGCCCGGCTCCGAGGGCGCGGGCGAGGTGGTCGAGGTCGGTCCGTCGGTCGACGGGTTCAAGCCCGGCGACCGGGTCGCCTACGCCGGGTCGGGAGACGCCTACGCTGAAGAGCGCAACATCGAGGCCAGGGTCCTGTTCAAGCTGCCGGCCGCGATTTCCTATGACACCGGCGCCGCGATGATGCTCAAGGGCCTCACCGCGCAATATCTCTTGCGCCAGACTTATCGCGTCAAGGAAGGCGACACGATCCTGGTCCACGCCGCGGCCGGCGGCGTGGGGCTCATCCTTTGCCAGTGGGGCAAGGCGCTCGGCGCGACGGTGATCGGCTGCGTCGGCTCGCCGGAAAAAGCGGCCCTCGCCAGGAAGGCGGGGGCGAAGCACACGATCCTCTATCGCGAGGAGGATTTCGCCAAGCGGGTCAGCGAGATCACCAAGGGCGCGAAATGCAACGTCGTCTATGACGGGGTCGGCAAGGCGACCTTTCCGGCCTCGCTCGACTGCCTCAAGCCCTTCGGCATGTTCGCGAGCTTCGGTTCGGCGTCGGGCGGCATCGAGGCGTTCAACCTCGGCCTTCTGGCCCAGAAGGGCTCGCTGTTCGCGACCAGGCCGACGCTCGCCACCTTCATGGCGGATCGCGCGCGGGCCGAGAAAATGGCGCGCGAGCTGTTTCGCGCGGTCAGCAGCGGCCAGGTCAAGATCCGGATCGGCCGGAAGTGGCCGCTGGCTGACGCCGCCGAGGCGCATAGGGCGCTTGAACAGCGCGAGACGACCGGCTCCCTCCTTCTTGCGCCCTGAAGCCCGGGCCCACGGCCATGCTTCAGCCAAGTTTCCGCGCCACCAGCCCGTTGCTTGGCGCGGGCTCGCCGCCCCTGTATAGGACGGGCGAGCCGCGGCGGGCGCGTCATGGATGAACCGAGAAGGGCGTTTTGAGTCGAATGATCGAGCCGACCGTGAAGCCCGCCGACGCCGCCGCCACGCCCGTCAAGAAGGAGGAGGGCTGGTGGGAAACCGTCAAGGTCATCATCGAGGCGCTCCTGATCGCGCTGGTGGTGCGCACGGTTCTGTTCCAGCCGTTCAACATTCCCTCGGGCTCGCTGATCCCGACGCTGCTCGTCGGCGACTATCTGTTCGTGTCCAAATACGCCTACGGCTATTCGCATTTCTCGCTGCCCGGCTTCCTCGACCTTGACCCGAAGGCGATGCCCGGCCGCATCTTCGCCTCCGAGCCCAAGCGCGGCGACGTCATCGTGTTCAAGCTGCCGAGCGACGGCGAGACCGACTACATCAAGCGGCTGGTCGGGCTCCCGGGCGACAAGATCCAGGTTCAGCACGGGCGGCTCATCATCAACGGGAAGATGGTCCCGCGCGAGCCGATCGCGCCTTTCCTGACCGTCAATCACTTCGGCAAGCCTGAGGAGGCGCCGCAATATCTCGAGACGCTTCCTGGCGGGGTGACGCACCGGATCATCCAGATCGACGGCGACGACGGCCCCAACGACAACACCCAGGTCTATGAGGTTCCGCCCGGCCACTTTTTCATGATGGGCGATAATCGCGACAATTCCAGCGATTCGAGAATTCCGGCGGATCAGGGCGGGGTCGGCTATGTGCCGTTCGAGAACCTGATCGGCAGAGCCGAAGTGATTTTCTTCTCGATCGACGAGGGGACGCCGGCCTGGGAGGTGTGGCGCTGGCCGTGGGACGTGCGCTGGGGGCGCATCTTCGAGCGGGTGCGCTAAGCAGGGCCGAAAAGGAGGCGGCGAGGCGCCCCTCAAGCGGCGGAAAGCACGGCTTATCCTTCATCGGTCGGTCAATGAACAAGCAGCCGCGAGCCGAATTGTCCGCGTTGGAGTTGAGGCTCGGCTACCGCTTCCGCGATCCCACGCTCGCCGTGCTCGCGCTCACCCATCTCTCGGCGCGGAGCGCGGGCGGGCAGGGCAGGGCTCAGTCCTACCAGCGGCTCGAGTTCCTGGGCGACCGGGTGCTCGGGGTGGCGATCGCGGCCCGGCTCTATGAGGCCTTTCCGAAGGCGAGCGAGGGCGAACTGTCGATGCGCTTCGCCAAGCTCGTGCGGCGCGAGACCTGCGCCGAGATCGCCGCTCAGTGGGACGTCGGCCCCCATGTCGCGCTCGGTCTCGGCGAAGCGCGGGGCGGCGGGCGCAAGAAGGCGGCGATCCTGGCGGACGTGTGCGAATCGCTGATCGGGGCGGTGTTCGTCGACGGCGGCTTTGAGGCGGCCGAGGCGCTGGTGCTCAGCGCCTGGGGCGGCCGGATCACCGCCGACGCCGAGCCCGCCCGCGACGCCAAGACCGCGGTGCAGGAGTGGGCCCAGTCGCGCGCGCTTCAGCCCCCCCGCTACGAAGAGGTCGAGCGCAGCGGCCCGGCGCACGCGCCCCATTTCGTCATGCGCGTCGTGCTCGAGGGCTTCGAGCCGGAAACCGGCGCGGCCACCTCGAAGCGGGCCGCGGAGCAGGCGGCGGCGCAGGCGTTCCTCGACCGCCGGGGCGGAAGTTGAGCGGGCGCGAGAGCGGGACGCGATGCGGGTTCGTCGCCATCGTCGGCGCGCCCAACGCGGGAAAATCGACGCTCCTCAACGCGCTCGTCGGCGAGAAGGTGTCGATCGTCACCCGCAAGGCGCAGACCACCCGCTCGACCGTGCGCGGCGTCATGATGAGGGGCGAGGCGCAGGTCGTGCTCGTCGACACGCCCGGCCTGTTCGCGCCCAGACGCCGCCTCGACCGGGCGATGGTCGCGGCGGCCACGAGCGCGGCGGCCGACGCCGACGCGATCGTGGCGCTGATCGACGCTCGGAAGGAGGCCGACGCGAGCCTCAGCGAGGAGACGCAAGCGATCCTGGCCACGCTCAGCGACATGCGGAAGCCACGGCTCGCCGTCCTCAACAAGATCGACCTCGTCGAGCGGCCGAAGCTGCTCGAGATCGCGGCGAGGCTCAACGCGGCGCTTGCCTTCGACGAGACCTTCATGGTGAGCGCCTTGACCGGCGACGGGCTCGAGAGGCTCGCCGATCGCCTCGCGGCGATCGTCCCGCCGGGTCCGTGGCTCTACCCGGAGGACCAGATCGCGGAAGCGCCGATCCGAGCGCTTGCGGCCGAGATCACCCGCGAGAAGCTGATCGAGCGGCTGCACGACGAACTGCCCTATCAGGCGACTGTCGAGACCGACGCCTGGACGGACCGGCCCGACGGCTCGGCCCGCATCGAGCAGACGATTTTCGTCACCCGCGAGAGCCACCGCAAGATCGTGCTGGGCGAGGGCGGGCGGACGATCAAGGCGATCGGCGTGGCCGCCCGCAAGGACATTGCCGAGGCGCACGGCGCGCCCGTGCACCTCTTCCTCCACGTCAAGGTGCGGGAGAAATGGCTCGACGACCCCGAGCGCTACCGCGCCATGGGACTCGAGTTCCCCAAGGGATAGCCCCGTCCGCCGATTCGGCCTCGCGCGGCGCTCGGCTGGGCGTTCGGCGGAAAGTCAACAATTTCTTGACGGGGCGGTCCGGCCGATGTTACTGTTTTATCGAAATCGACAACGGCGATCCGCGGTTTTTACGACGCCGCGGCCGGCCGTTTCGCGGCGAAACGAAAAGGGGAGCTAAGCTACTGAAAACAAACGACACGAAAAAACGGCGAAACGAAATCGGAGATAACGCCTTGAAAATAAACGATCCCGCGAAACGCCCGATTTCGCACCCATAATGATTTCAATGACTTACGCTATGCCGGCGAAACGCTTCGTTTCGCGGGGCGAAATGAGCGCTTCGTTTTCGCCGTTTTTCGTCGTCGTCGAGGCCGAAGTCCTTCGGCGCGCCCGAGCGAACTGGAAGCCGCCGCGAACGAGTCGCGAATGGCGCCGCAAGTCATTGAAACTGCTCGAAATGGACTCGGGAATGGCGGGTTCGCGGTCGCGGGGCGCAAACGCGCTCCCCATCACGCCCTCAGATACTTGTTCAGCCAGTCGAGCGTCCTTCGCCACGCCTCTTTCGCCGCCGCCTCGTCGTAGCGGGGCGTCGTGTCGTTGTGGAAGCCGTGGTTGGCGTTCTTGTAGATGTGCCCCTCGTGGGGGACATGGGCCGCGGTGAGTTCGGCGTCGAACGCCGGCCAGCCGCCGGTGAT
>DATNBG010000572.1:0-2742 GCA_035572075.1 Roseiarcus sp.
GGCGGTTGAGCAGGATCGCGGCCTCCCGATCGACGTCGGGAAAATCGAGATAGTGATAGAGGCAGCGGCGCCTGAGCGCGTCCGACAATTCGCGGGTCGAGTTGGAGGTCAGAACGACGCGCGGGATCGACAGCGCCGTGATGACGCCGAATTCGGGGATCGTCACCTGGAAATCCGACAGAAGCTCGAGCAGGAACGCCTCGAACTCCTCGTCGGCGCGGTCGACCTCGTCGACCAGCAGGACCGGCGGCGTCTTGCGCCGGATGGCGGCGAGCAGCGGCCGCTCGAGCAGATAGCTCTCGGAAAAGATCTGCGCCTCGATCTCGGAGGCAGCGGCGCCCGACCCCTCGCGCGCCTTGATCGCGAGCAGCTGGCGCTGATAGTTCCATTCGTAGAGCGCCGAGCTCGCGTCGAGCCCCTCGTAGCACTGCATGCGGATGAGCTCCGAGCCGTGCACGGCGGCGAGCGCCTTAGCGACTTCCGTCTTGCCGACGCCGGCCTCGCCCTCGATCAGAAGCGGTCGCTTGAGGTAGTCCATCATCCACAGCGCGGTCGAGAGGTCGCGGTCGGCGACGTAGCCGACCTCTGCGAGCCGCGCCGCGATCGCCTCGCGCGGGATCCGCTCGCTAGGCATGTGACCTTACCTTACTCCTCTCCCCGCCTGCGGGGAGAGGCAGGGTGAGGGGCATGGCGATCGGCCGCTCGGCCCGAACATGGACCCGCCCCTCATCCTAACCTTCTCCCCGCGAGCGGGGAGAAGGGACCAAAGCGGGCTCGCGATGACGCCAACCCTCGTCACGCGTGCAACCCGAGGTCCTCGGCCGCCTGCCAGACGCGATAGGCGTCGTGGGGCATGGGAATGTGGGTCGAGCCCAGGAATTTGAACGCGTCGTTCACCGCATTGGCGAAGCAGGGCACGCTGCCGACATTCGGGCTCTCGCCCACGCCCTTGGCGCCGATCGGATGATGCGGCGAGGGCGTCACCGTGTAGTCGGTCTCCCAGCGCGGCGTCTCGACCGCGGTCGGAAGGAAATAGTCGAGGAACGAAGCGCCTTTGACGTTGCCGTCGGCGTCGTAGGCGATCTCCTGACCCATCGCGATCGCGTAACCCTCCGTGCAGCCGCCGTGCACCTGGCCCTCGATGATCATCGGGTTGATTCGCGTGCCGCAATCGTCGAGGGCATAGAACCGCCTCACCTTGTGGACGCCGGTGTCGACGTCGATGTCCATCACGCAGATATAGGCGCCGAACGGATAGGTCATGTTCGGCGGATCATAGTAGCTTACCGCCTCGAGGCCTGGCTCCATGCCGGGAGGGACCCTGTTGTAGGCGGCCCAGGCGAGCGCGCTCATGGTCTCGAACTTCTCCGGATTGCCTTTGACGCGGAACCGGTCGACGTCCCATTCGAGGTCGTCCTCGTGCACTTCGAGCTTATAGGCGGCGATCATCTGCGCCTTCGCCTTGATCTTGCGCGCCGCCATGGCGATCGCGGCGCCGGCGACCGGGGTCGAGCGTGAGCCATAGGTGCCGAGGCCGTAAGGCGCGGTGTCGGTATTGCCCTCCTCGACCGCAATGTCGTCGGCGGGGATTCCGATCTCGCTGGCGATGATCTGGGCCCAGGTCGTCTCGTGACCCTGCCCCTGGCTCTTCGTGCCCACGCGCGCGATCCCCTTTCCGGTCGGATGGATGCGGATCTCGCAGGAATCGAACATCGCGATGCCGAGGATGTCGCAATTCTTCGACGGGCCCGCGCCGACGATCTCGGTGAAGAAGGACACGCCGATCCCCATAAGCTCGCGCGTCTCGCCGCGCTTGAACGCCTCCTGCTTCGCCTTCTGCTCATCGCGCAGCTTTCGGTAGCCGACAACGTCGATCGCTTTCTGCATCGCGGTCAGATAGTCGCCCGAATCGTATTCCCAGCCGAGCGCGGAATGATAGGGAAACTGCTCGCGCCTGATGAAGTTTTTCATCCGGAAGTCGACCGGGTCGAGGCCGAGCTTCTGCGCCATGATGTCCATCGCGCGCTCGATCGCATAGGCGACCTCGGTCACCCGGAACGAGCAGCGATAGGCGACGCCGCCCGGGGCCTTGTTGGTGTAGACCCCGTCGACCGACAGATGCGCGACCGGGAAGTCGTAGGAGCCGGTGACGATGTTGGAAAAGCCCGCCGGCCATTTCGACGGATCGGCGCAGGCGTCGAACGCGCCGTGATCGGCGAGGATGTGGACGCGCAAGGCCGTCACCCGCCCTTCGCGGGTCGCCGCGATTTCCGTCGTCATGTGGTAGTCGCGCGCGAACGAGGTGGTGGAGAGGTTCTCGATCCGGTCCTCGACCCATTTGACTGGAAGCCCGGTCACGATCGAGGCGACGGCGGCGCAGATATAGCCCGGATAGGCGCCGACCTTGTTGCCGAAGCCGCCGCCGATATCGGGAGAGATCACGTGAATCTTCTGCTCGGGCAGGCCCGCGATCAGCGCGACGACGGTGCGGATGACGTGCGGCGCCTGGAACGTGCCGTAGATCGTCAGGTCCCCGGTGATCTTGTTGAAGCTCACCACGCACTGGCAGGTCTCGAGCGGACAGGGGTGGACGCGCTGATAGCTCAAGAGGTCCTTGGTCTTGACCTCGGCCTTCGCGAAAGCGGCGTCGGTCAGTTCCTTGTCGCCGACCTGCCAGTTGAAGATGTGGTTGGGATGCTTGCGCGGTCCGTGAGCGCCGTCATGTTTGTCCTTGATGTCCTC
>DATNBG010000573.1:0-4978 GCA_035572075.1 Roseiarcus sp.
GCCTCCCGCCACGCAGACGACGCAAACCAAACCGCCGGACAAGCTGGTGATCGACGCCGACGAGCTCGTCTACGACAAGGACAAGAACACGATCACCGCTCAAGGCTCGGTTCAACTCTTCTATCAGGGCCGCGTGCTTCAGGCCGACCGCGTTATTTATGACCGCGCCGCAAAGCGCGTCTACGCGGAAGGCCACGCCAAGATGACGGATGAGCACGGGAACATCGTCTATGGGAGCCGGTTCGCGCTCAGCGATGATTTTCGCGACGGTTTCATCGACAGCGTCCAGGTTCTGACGACCGACAAGACACGCTTCACCTCGCCGCGGGTGGAGCGCACGAACGGCGACGTCACCGCGCTGGACAAGGGGGCCTATACCGCCTGCGAACCGTGCAAGGAGCATCCGGAACGGCCGCCCTTCTGGCAGGTGAAGGCGACCAAGATCATCGAGAATCAGGAGACTCACACGGTCTATTACGAGAACGCCCAGCTCCAGTTCTGGGGTTTTCCGGTTTTCTACATGCCTTACTTTTCCTCGCCCGACTGGACTGTCAACAAGAAGACCGGGTTTCTGGCCCCGTCGCTCGTTTCCGGCGGCAATCTCGGCTATGGCGTGAGCCTGCCTTATTTCATCGATCTCGCGCCTGATTACGATCTCACCCTGACCCCGACCGTCCTCTCGAAGCAGGGCTTATTGGGAGCGGTCGACTGGCGCCAGCGGCTGTCGAACGGCATCTACAATATTCGTGCGACCGGAATCGACCAGGAGCAGCCTGGGGCGTTCCCGTCCTTTCCCTATGGCGCGGGAGACATGCGCCTGCGCGGGGCGATCGAAAGCGCCGGCAACTTTTTTCTCAACGACATGTGGCAACTGGGCTGGAACGGCACATGGATGAGCGACAAGTTCTTCCTCAACGACTACCGCCTTCAGGGCATCAACTTCGACAACTTCTACTTCCAGGACGTCACTTCGTCGATCTACCTGCGCGGCCAGGGGCCGCGGAGCTACTTCGACCTCAGCGCCTATCACTTCGAGGGCACGACCGCGAATGACGACAACCGCACCCTGCCGGTCGCGGTCGCCCCGGTGTTCGACTACAATCGGGTGTTCAACGTCCCGGCCGACCGCACCAACGGGCTGGGAGGCGAGCTGACCGTCGACAGCAACATCACCAACATCGACCAGACCAACGCCGCGTTCCAATCGACCGGCCTGCAGACTTTCGACCAAGCCTACCACCTCTATAACGTCTGCGAGACACAGGTCGGCAATACGATCGTCAACTCCTACGTCCCGGGCAAATGCATGTTGCGCGGCATCGCCGGCGACTACACCCGCGCCTCCGGACAGCTCTCGTGGCAGCGCAGCTACATTGATCCCATTGGCCAGGTGTGGAAGCCGCTCCTGTTCGGGCGCCTCGACGGCGAGGCGACCGAGCTCAATGAAACCGGATCGATCACCTATGCGAGCGCCATCGGAACGAGCACGGTCGCCAATTCGAGCCAGGCGGCCTTCTTTTCCGGCTCGGACCAGGGCGCCTTCGCCCGCTACATGGCGGGCGCCGGTCTCGAGTATCGCTTTCCGTTCACGTCCACCTCGTCCTGGGGGACGCAGGCGATCACGCCGATCGCGCAGTTCATCGCCCGGCCGAGCGAGATCATGCCGAGAATCCAGCCCAACGTGGATTCGCAGAGCCTCGTCTTCGACGATACGAACCTGTTCGCCTGGAACAAGTTCTCAGGCTATGATCGCGTCGAAGGCGGGACGCGGTTCAATTACGGACTCCAGTACACCGCCAACTTCGCTAACGGCGGCCGTGCCGACTTTGTCGGCGGAGAGTCGATCCAGGTCGCCGGGCAGAATTCCTACACCCTCTTCGATCCCACCAACACCGGGCTCGAGTCCGGCTTGGACAAGAAGTTCTCGAACTTCGTGTTCGGCGAGACGCTTCAGCCGTTCTCGAGCCCGATCACGCTGATGAGCAAACAGCAGTTCGACAGTTCGACTCTCCAGCTCGAACGCTTCGATGGCATCGCCAGGGCGAGCTACGCCGGCGTCAGCGGCAGCGTCGATTACGCGCTCTACGCCGCCCAACCGGCGCTCGGATTCGAATTCCCGCGCGAAGGGCTGACCGGAAACCTCGGCTACAGCTTCCAGGATCGCTGGTCGGTCAACGGGTCGCTGGTGCTCGACATGTCGCGCCATTACTACGACGTTCTTGGACAGACGACGCCGATTTTCTACCCCGTCGGCTATTCGTTCGGGCTCGGCTACAAGGACGAATGCACGACGCTCAAGCTGACATATTCGTCCAATGTCAGCCAACCGTTCGCCTACAGCGTATTCCCGGGCGGCCCCATCGTTACGAACCCAGCGACGCGCAACCAGACTCTGATGATTCAACTCGTGCTGCGCACGCTCGGCGACGTCAGGACGAACGTCGGCCTCTGACCGCCGCGTCCGCCCGGCTTGCGGAGCCGTCCTTGGAGCCTCGAATATGACCGGCGACAAGCCGCCGCTGGCGATGACCATGGGCGACCCGGCGGGGATCGGCCCGGAGCTGGCGCTGGCCGCGTGGCGGGGCCGAACCGCGCCGTTCGCCATCTTCGCCGCGCCCGGCGTGCTGGCCGCTGTCGCCAGGCGCGCGGGGCTCGAGGTCCCGATCGTCGAGACCGATCTCGCGGGGGCCCCCGCCGTCTTCTCGAACGGTCTGCCGGTCGTTCCGCTCAGAAGCGCGGTCGCTGACGCGCCGGGCCGGCCAAGCCCGGCCAACGCGGCGGCGACGATCGAATCAATCGAGCGCGCGGTCGAGTCGGTCCGTCAGGGTGAGGCGCGCGCGTTGGTGACCAACCCGATCGCCAAGGCCACGCTCTATCAGGCCGGGTTCAAATACCCTGGACATACCGAATATCTTGGCGCGCTCGCCCAAGGCTGGGGCGCGCCCGCCTTTCCGGTGATGATGATCTGGTCGGAGGCGCTCGCGGTCGTTCCGGTGACCATTCATATCCCGCTCGCCGATGCGCCAAAGGCGCTGACGAGCGAACTGATTGTCAAGACGGCGCACGTCGTCGATCGCGATCTCAGGGCCCGCTTCGGCGTGAAGCGGCCGCGGATCGCCGTCGCCGGCCTCAATCCTCACGCGGGCGAGGGCGGGGCGATGGGGCGCGAGGAAATCACGATCATTGGCCCTGCGATCGAGACGCTGAAAGCTGAGGGACTCGACATTGTCGGGCCGCTCTCCGCCGACACCATGTTTCACCCCAAGGCGCGAGCAGGCTATGACGTGGCGCTCGCCATGTATCACGACCAGGGGCTGATCCCGGCCAAGACGCTCGCCTTCGACGAGGGCGTCAACGTCACCCTTGGCCTCCCTTTCGTGCGCACCTCGCCCGACCACGGCACGGCGTTCGACATTGCGGGGCGGGGCCTCGCCAATCCTACGAGCCTTATCGCGGCCGTCAGGCTCGCCGACCGATTGACGCGATGAGACGGCGAAGTCGCGCCGCCCTCATCCTGAGGAGCGAGGCGAAGCCTCCCCCCGGATCGCAGTCCGGGGGTTCGAAGGATGGTCCAGAGCGCCCCACCGGCTCCGCGCCCGCTGGCGCGTCCTTCGAGGCCCCTTCGGCGCGCCTCAGGACGAAGGAGGCCCCGGCCGCGGACGGCCTCCCGCCGTTGCGCGACGTGGTCGCGGCGCACGGGCTTGAAGCGCGCAAGGCGCTCGGGCAGAATTTCCTCTTCGACCTCAACCTGACCCGGAAGATCGCCCGCGCGGCGGGCCCGCTTCACGGCGTCGCCGTCGTCGAGGTCGGCCCAGGTCCCGGCGGCCTCACACGCGCGCTCCTGTCCGAGGGAGCCGCCAAGGTGATCGCGATCGAGCGCGACAAGCGCGCGCTTGGCGCGCTTAGCGAAATCGGCGCGCATTGGCCGGGACGGCTCGAGGTCATCGAAGGCGACGCGCTTCGCGTTGCGGCTCAGAGGCTAGTCGAGAAAGGCGGCGGGGCGCCGATCCGCATCGTCGCCAACCTGCCCTATAACGTCGCGACCGCGCTCCTCGTCCAATGGCTCGAGGCCGAGCCCTGGCCGCCGTTCTACGATCGCCTCATCCTGATGTTCCAGCGCGAGGTGGCGGAGCGAATCGTCGCGACCCCGGAGAACCGCGCGGCTTACGGGCGCCTTGCGGTGCTGGCGGGATGGAAGGCGCAAGCGCGCATCCTATTCGATGTCGCGCCCGCCGCCTTCACGCCGCCGCCGAAGGTCACGTCGAGCGTGGTCGAGTTGATCCCACGTACGAACCCCGAGCCCTGCGACGCGGCGACGCTGACCGCCCTCACGCAGGCCGCGTTCGGCCAGCGGCGCAAGATGCTGCGCCAGTCGCTCAAGGCCTTCGCCGCTTCGCGGGGGCTCGACCTTCAGACGCTCATCGCCGCCGCCGGGCTTGAGCCTCGGATGCGGGCGGAGGAGGTCGGCGTCGAGGGGTTCGTGGCGCTGGCGCGAGCGGCGGCGGGGCCGGTCCGATAGGCCGCGCGCTCTCGGCGGGAGGAGCCGTCAGGGCTTCACGCGTCACTCCCAAAGCCGCCCTCTTTTTTCCGGCTCGCCTTCGCCCTCGCGGTTTTGGCGCCGACCGAGCTATTTCAAGGGGTTGGGCGCCGAAACCTGTCACTCTGTCGCTCTGTAAACGCCCAGCGCCTCGCTATTAGGCTGGTTCTCGGTTGGCTCCGCGAGCCAGCGCCGCCTCGGCGGCGGCAAATCGCTCCGGCAATCAAGTCTCGCCCCATCAATTCTTCCGGGCCGCGACGAACCGCGCCGCCCCGCGCAACACGTCGCCCTCGGCGCCGACCCCGGCCGCGTCGACCGCGGCGATCGCCTCGTCGACGAGGCGGCCGAGCTCGCGGCGCGCGCCGTCGAGCCCCAGCGCCTGAACGAGCGTGGCCTTGTTCTGCGCCGCGTCCTTGCCGGCGCGTTTGCCGAGCGTCGCCG
>DATNBG010000574.1:0-6281 GCA_035572075.1 Roseiarcus sp.
GAGCGGGCGCATGCGCACGCTGGTCAAGAACCTCGATCGCGCCGCCGAGCTCTTGAGGCTCGCGGTCTCGGCGCCCCGGTTTGACGAGGAGCCGTTCGAGCGGGTGCGCGAGCAGATGAACGCGAGGCTGCGCCACGACGCCAACGATCCGGCGACGGTCGCGGGCCGCAACTGGAAAGCGAAGGCGTTCCCGCATCACCCTTACGGCCAGCCGACCGACGGTTCGCTCGAAACGCTCGCCCGCATCGGGCGGGAGGATCTGGCGGAGGCCGCGAAATGCGGCCTCGCGCGCGACCGCCTGATGATCGCGGTCGTCGGCGCGATCGACGAGAAGGGCGCCTCGGCGCTCGTCGACAGCGCGTTTGGAGACCTGCCGGAGAAGGGCGACATCAAACCGGTCGCCGACGCGGCGTTCGAGGGCCTGGGCGCGATCGACGTGATCGATCTCGACGTGCCGCAATCGACGATCCGCTTCGGCCGCCCGGCGCTCAGGCGCGACGATCCGGATTACATCGCCTCGATCGTCGCCGCCCATGTGCTGGGCGGCTCCGGCAACATGACGTCGCGCCTGTTCCGCGAGGTGCGCGAGAAGCGCGGCCTCGCCTATACCGTGTTCGGAACCTTCTATTCGCTCGAGCACGGCGCCTATTTCTATGGCGGCACGACCACCAAGAACGAGCGGGCGCGCGAATCCTTCGATGTCGCCTCGGCCGAAATTCGCGACGTCGCGCTGAACGGGCTGAGCGACGAGGAACTCAAGAAAGGCAAGACCTTTCTCATCGGCTCCTATCCGCTCAGGTTCGACACCTCCGCCAAGATCGCCTCCCAGCTCATCCACATCCAGCTCGAGCGCCGGGCGCCGGACTGGCTGGTCGAACGCAATCGCCAGATCGCCGCGGTGACGATGAAGAGCGTCAAGCGCGCCGCGCACCGCGCCTTCGGCGACGGCTCGCTGCATACGGTGGTGGTGGGGCGGCCGGAGGGGTTCTGAGCTTTTCCTCGTGGCGGGCTCCGGACCCGCGATCCGGGCGTCCCGGCGGGGGCGCCCGCTTAGGTTCCTTTTAGGTTCGCGCCTCTCATGTTTTCAGTGGGTTGGGACCCCGTTTAGGTTCGCGCCTCGAATCCGCGCCGCTCGATCCCAACGACAGTTGCTTGCCGGCACTTTGGCGCAAGCGCCAAAAGCGAGGCCGAAATCCCGCCTGCCGGCCGAGCGCGCGCGCCTCACGGCTTGGCGGCCTTGTAGGCGTCGGTGATCGGCTCGAGCGGCGGGTCGGTGAGCGTGATCCTCCCGTCGAGGCCCATGTCGAAGCTCGCGACATTGATCGTCTCGCCGACCTGGTCGAGCGCGACGTCCTTCGCGAACAGGGTTCTCACTTGCGGGTTGAGCCCCGTGATTTCGACCCGCACCGGGATCGACGCCAAGCCCTTGGCGAGCTCCCGGTCGGAATAGAGATTGACGCCTATGTCATAGTGACCGGGCGCGATGCAGCGGATGGTGGTCGTTTCCTTGTTCGATTCCGACTGCGCGACGGAGCCGTCGGCGAGCGTGATCTCGGACGTCGAATAGCCCAGGCTGTCCCGGTCGAGCGAGGCGCATCCGGCCTCGCGCGAGCCATAGAAGACCGGCTTCCTGTCCGGTCCGACCAGCCAGAGATCGACGTCGGAATCGAGCTCGACCTTCCAGTCGGCGGCGATCAGGAACTCGGCCTTCGGCTTGACGCCATCGACCCTGGCTTTGATCGGCGCCACCGCGACGATGACGACGGACAGGATGCAGAGCAGAAGATCGGCAAGCCCGATCCAGATGGACGACCGGTCACGCGTCATCTCGTCCGACCTCCGTCAGCCGTTTCTCACGCACATGATCTTGATGAACTCGCCTTCCGCCAGGTCGCGAAAGGGCGCGCTCTTGGCGAGGTCCTGCTGGGCCTCGACGCCGCACCAGATCTCGTTGCTGACCTGGCCGATCACCGCCACGTCGCGTGAGAAGCCGGGCTCGGGCCCGCAGTCCCGCGGCGACATGCCGGCGATGCAAATCATGGCGACGATGTTGAAAGTCATGGGTGCGAACTCCTGTCGATTGCTTCACATTCTGCGATTGGATCGAACTGCGGATCGTCCCTTCTCCCCGCATGCGGGGAGAAGGTTAGGTTGAGGGGCCAAGAGGCGGGCGCCACGGCGAATTGACTCGCCCCTCACCCCGACCCTCTCCCCGCATGCGGGGCGAGGGGGTTCCGGCCGGCGCGGGCACAGTCATTTCTCTCGCCTCGGCGTGACGCCCATCAGGCCGCCGATCATGTCGAGCGCGACCCTGAGCCGGTCGGAGACCACCGCGTCGGCCCGCCAGGGCGTGGCGAGTTCGGGGACGAAGCCGCGGCACTCGCGCACGCCCGCGCCCTCGATGACGATGCGGGTCACGATCGGCCAGGCGTGCGGGCCGGCCCGGTCCTCGGCCGCCCTGAGCTTGTCGCGGGCATGGAGGGCGATGTCGGACTGGGGCAGGCCCGAGCGGGGGCCGAAGCCGGTCGAGCCCAGCCGCTCGGGCGCGACCGCGCGCAACTGGTCGAACCTCGCCCGCTGATGGGTGCGGCGCAGCGATTCGCCGACCAGCCAGCGGATGTCGTTGAGCTTGGGATCGTGCGGCGCGAGCAGCCGGTTGGCGCGCATCGTGTCGAACGGATCGAGAAGACGGCGCGTGCGGTCGGCGCCAAGCGTGGGGGTCTCGCCGGCGTCCCTGGCGCGGGCGAGGCGCTCGGGGGTCGCGTCGAGCCGCTCCTGGACGGCGTCGAGCAATTCCTTGGGCGATCTGCGCGCGGGGCGGGTCGGCTTGCGGGGACGTTTCATTTGAACAGCTCCGCCAGTTCCGCCTCGAGTTCGAGCAATTCCGCGCCGAGCTCCGCGAGCTTCATCAGCTCCTCCGCGTCCGCCCAGCGCGTCCGGACCCCCACTTCCGCCAGTTCGACGCACAAGGCCGCGGGCGAACTGCACCAGGACTGCTCGATGATCGGGGGGACGAATTTCGGAACCCCGCGCTCGTTGACCGGAACGTCGGCGGGCGCGCGCCTGTGAAAGCGGCGAAGGTCCTTGAGGTGGCGGGCGGAAGCGCGCATGGCCAGCGCCCGGTCGGTGTCGGCTTTCGGCCGCCGGCGGCGGGGTGGTTTGGACGCGGTCATGAGCTTGCCCTTTCTCCGTTGGCGTGTTATGTTCCCGTTTTGTTCATTATTGTGCAAAGCAGAACGGCATGTCAAGATTTTTCGTTTTTTTGAATTGCGGTTTTTCGGAAACTAGGTTAATTTCCGAAAATGGGGCTCGTTCCCGTGAGTCGGCCGCCCCTTCGGGGCCTCTGGCGCACGGGATCGGCGCCTCACGTCATTCGCCTGGGAAACAAGGAGTTCGCCCTTGACCGTCGACTGGATCCGGGTCGGTCTCAAACGGACCGGCAAAACCCGCAGCGGCCTCGCGAGAGCCCTCGGGCGCTCGCCCTCCGCCGTCACCGACCTTCTCAACGGCCACCGCCGCCTGCGCGCCGACGAGATCGCGACCGTGTCCGAATATCTCGGCATCGAGCCGCCGCGCCTGATCGGCGGCGGGCCGCCGCGGCCGCCCGCCGCGCCGCTGATCGGCTATGTCGGGGCGGGCGCGGTCGCCCATTTTTACGCCGACGGCCAGGGGCCGTTCGACGACGTCGACGCGCCGCTCGATTCGAAGCCGACCACGGTCGCGGTCCAGATCCGCGGTCATTCGCTGGGCGTCCTGTTCGACAACTGGCTCGTCTTCTACGACGACGTGCACAATCCGCCGGACGAGAGCCTGATCGGGAAAATGTGCGTCTGCGGCCTCACCGACGGGCGGGTTTTGATCAAATCGCTGAAGCGCAGCCCGCAGACGGGTTTGTGGAATCTTCTGTCCAACACCGAGCCGCCGATCTACGACGTCGGCCTCGACTGGGCGGCGCCGGTGCGCGAAATGCGGCCGAGGTAGAGCCCGTCTGAGCTCATGAGCATGCCCGGCGTCCCCTCGGCGCTCGAGATCGCGCGCGCGCTCATCCGCTTTCCCTCGGTGACGCCGGAGGACTGCGGCGCGCTGCCCTATTTGCGCGATCGTCTGGCGAAGGCCGGTTTCGCCGCCGAGCTGGTCACGTTCGAGGCGCCGGGAACGCCGGCGGTTTTGAACCTACACGCCCGGTTCGGCTCAGGCGCCCCCAATCTCGCCTTCGCCGGCCACACCGACGTCGTGCCGCCGGGCGACAAGGCGCGCTGGCGGTTCGACCCGTTCGCGAGCGAAATCGCCGACGGCCAGCTCTGGGGCCGCGGCGCCTGCGACATGAAGGGCGGCGTCGCCGCTTCCGTCGCCGCCGCCTTGCGCTTCATCGAGAGAGGCGCGTTCAACGGCTCGATCAGCTTCCTCCTCACCGGCGACGAGGAAGGCCCGGCGGTCAACGGCACGGTCAGGCTCCTCGACTGGGCGCGGGCCAAAGGCGAGCGTTTCGACCATTGCGTGCTCGGCGAGCCGACGTCTGTCGAGGCCGTCGGCGACACCGTCAAGCACGGCCGGCGCGGCTCGCTCAACGGGCGGATCACGATCCGCGGCCGTCAGGGCCATGCCGCCTATCCCCATCTCGCCTTAAATCCAATCCATGCGCTCGCGCCGATCCTGACCGCGCTCCTTAAGCCGCCGCTCGATAGCGGCAACGCGGATTTCGAGCCGTCGAATCTCGAAGTGGTCTCGGTCGATGTCGGCAATCCGGCGTTCAACGTCATTCCGGGCGAGGCGCGACTCAAGTTCAACGTCCGCTTCAACGATCTCTGGACGCCCGAATCGCTCGCCGCCGAAATCGGGCGCCGGGTCGCCGCGGCGGACGGGGCCAAGCGTGCGACGCTCGCCTTCGAGCCGACCAATGCGGTCGCTTTTCTGACCAAGCCCGGGCCGTTCACCGACCTCGTCGCCGCCGCGGTCCACGACGTGACCGGGCGGACGCCCTCGCTTTCGACCGGCGGGGGAACCTCCGACGCCCGTTTCATCAGGAACGCCTGTCCGGTGGTCGAGCTCGGCCTCGTCAACGCCACCATCCATGCCGTCGACGAGCGGGTGGCGCTGAGCGATCTCGAGGCTTTGTCGCTCATCTACGAGCGGGTTCTGGAGCGCTATTTTCACCCGGCAGCGGCGGGACCGGCTTGAGGCGATCGCCAAAGCTTGTATTCGGATTGACCCACTACCATTTTGTAGCTACGAATAGACGTGATCCTTACTTGGGACAACGCCAAGCGTCTCGCCAACCTGGACAAGCATGGTTTGGATTTTGCGGATCTGGAACTCGAGTTTCTAGTGAAATTCGGTTGTGGCCCCTGTCCGGGACAGACGGTTCAAGGCGATCGGATCGATGCGCGGCCGGGTGATCGTCGTCATCTTTGCGCCGCTCGGGAGCGAATCCGTCTCCATCATCTCGATGCGCCGGGCGAACCGGAAAGAAAGGAACTTTTTGCATGGCCGCTCGAAATAGGCTCGAACAGGACCGAGGCTACACGCAAGCCGACCTCGACGACGTCTCCGACACACCGGAGTTCACCGAAGAGGAGATGGCGAAAGCGAAGCCATTCGCTGAGGTCTTCCCTGAACTTGCCGCGAGCGCAAAACGCACGCGCGGCAAGCAAAGGGCGCCGACGAAACAACTCGTCAGCCTTCGCCTGGACAGGGCGGTGATCGAAGCGTTCAAGGCCAGCGGGCCGGGATGGCAACGCCGCATCAACGAGGCCCTGAAGGGCGCGGCTCGGCGCGGCTAAACACAACGCGGCTCCGCGTAGTCCACTCGCACCAGATAAAGCCCGCATGCCGGGGCCACCCGGCCGCAGCGCCTGCGGTCGGCGGCCTCGAAGGCGTTCCTGAAGTCGGCCACGCTCCAGCGGCCCGAGCCGACTTCAACCAGCGAGCCGACCATCGAGCGCACCTGGCGGTGCAGGAACGACCGCGCGCTCGCCTCGAACAGGATCGCGTCGCCCGCGCGCCTGACCTCGAGCCTGTCGAGCGTGCGGATCGGCGATTTCGCCTGGCACTGCGAATCGCGGAAAGTGGAGAAATCGTGCTTGCCAATCAGCGCGCGGGCGGCCTCCTGCATTGCCGCCGCGTCGAGCCTGGGCTTGACCCGCCAGGCGCGGCCGCGCTCGAGAGTCAGCGGCGCGCGGCGGTTGACGATGCGATAGAGATAGCAGCGGGCGACAGCGCTGTGGCGCGCGTCGAAATCGGCGGGAACGCGCTCGGCGCCGAGGATCGCGACCGGATGCGGT
>DATNBG010000575.1:0-4949 GCA_035572075.1 Roseiarcus sp.
GACGATGAAGATAACCACCAGGCCGTTGCGCACCATAGGAATCCCGATCTCCCAGAGCGCGCGCCAGTGGCCGGCGCCGTCGATCCTGGCTGATTCGAACATCTCGTGGGGAACCAGTTGGAACATGCTGCGCATGATCAGAATGCTGATCGCAAGCTGCAGCGTAACATAGGGCAGAATGAGGCCGGCCGTGTTGTTGATAAGGCCGAGCCAATGCTGCGTCTGATAAATGCTGATGAGCGAGACGACGCGGACCGGGAAGTACAGGGAGACAAGCAGCGCCGTCACGATGAGCCCGGCGCCGAACGGCTTGATGTGCACAAGCGCATAGCCGGCGAGCACGGCGCAGAAGGTGGTGATGAGCACCGTGGCCGCCGTCACATAGATGCTGTTGAACAGGTTGATCGGCAGCGTCGCGATATGCTGGAAGACGAAGCTGTAATGGGTGAAATCGAAGCGCTTCGGCCAGAAGTCGCCGCGCATCGCGTCGGGAAGCGATTTCACCGACAGGATCAGCACCCAGGCCAGCGGCAGGAGGATGATCAGATTGAAGAGATTGATCACCACATGGCGAAGCGCCGCGCTTCCGGCCGCAGAGGACCTTTCCTCCCGCAGGGCGATCGCGTCGGCGTTGTCGGCTTCGAGCGTCATGGTCAGCTCTTCGGGCGGAAGATCCAGATGAGCGCCGCCATCACGCACATCATCGCGACCGCTCCGATCATTCCGATCGCCGCCGCGTAGCCCTGGCGCCAGAGGCCGGTCTTGAAGGCCTGGTCGTACATGAACATCGTCCAGGTGTAGGTAGGCGAAGCGCGGTTGAAACCGCCGAAGATGAGATATTCGTCGATCACCGCCATCGCCGAGCCAAAGCGCAAGACGACCAAGATCATCATGATTGGGGCGAGCCCCGGCCGTGTCACATGCCAGAACACCTGCCATTCGCTGGCGCCGTCGATGCGGGCGGCGTCCGGCAATTCCTTCGGAATCGCGGCGAGGCCGGCGATGAAGAAGATCGTGTGGTAGCCGAGGCCCCACCAGATCTCCATCACCGCGATCGCGGGCAGCGTGAGCGCCGTCCCGCCGAGCCATTGCGGCGCGTTCTGCAGCGAGAACAGTCCGAAAGTATTGACGAGCAGATGATTGATCGCGCCGATCTGGTAATTGTACATCCACTTCCAAAGCACAAAGATCAGCGTGCTCGGAATGACCGCCGGGATCAGCAGGATCACCCGGTAGAGGGTCGCGAGGCGGTGGTTCCCCACGCGGTCGACCAGAATCGCCAGGAGAAGGGGCAGGATGATCGTTCCGGGGAGGAACATCAGGGTGAACAGCGCCGCCCGCCCCAGGCTCGTCCACATCAACGGATCGCTGAGCGCGCGCGCATAATTGCTGAACCAGACCCAGTGCGCCGGCTTGTCCGACAGGAACTCGAAGTCGGTGAAGCTCAACCAGAGCACGCGAAAGATCGGCCAGACCTGGTAGCCGATGAAGAAGACGAGCGCGGGGGCGAGAAAGAGCCACTCGCCGCCCCTGCGCCAGAGCCCGGTCGGGTTCCGCGCCGCGCTTGCGCCGAGGTCAGCGCCGCTTTCTGCTATCGCCTGCGCCATGCGCCAATCCAACTCGCCAAAGCGCCTGCGGGCGGGCGACCCGCGGGCCGAACGGGAGCTTAAAATTCGCCCGTCTCGCGACGAAGCGGCGGCGGCCGGCGCGCTCAAGGCGCAACCGCCCAAGGATCGAGGCGAGGACCAGGGCTCGCCCCACTCCTCGATCCTCTCGCGCGCGCCCCGTGGTCAGCCCTTCTTGATCTCGGCCTGAACGGCCGCGGTGACCTTCTCCATGGCGACCTTCGGATCCGGCTCCTGACCCTTGAGGTAGGTTTCCCAGATCGGCTTGCCGATCACGAACTGCTGCAATCCAAACAGGTTGTTGTCGATCGCCTTCGCCTTGTCCAGCTGGCTGCGGACGAGGCTGACGAAGGGCGGCATCCAGGCGGGCTTCTCGGCGTCCCATTTGGCGTAGATGGACTTATACGGCGGAAGCTGGCCCGGATGGACGCCCGGCGTGCCGACGATCGAATCCTTCCAGATCTGCGGATCGTAGGTCAGCGCCTTGATGTACTCGGCGGCCTTCTCCTTGTTCTGGCCGTACTTGAACAAGGCGCAGCCGGTCGTCCAGAACACGGTCGAGCCTTCGCCGTTCTTGAATTTCGGCAGAGGGCCGAGGTGCAGGAGCTTCGGATCGTCCCAGCTCGCGGCCATGCGCAGCGGCGCGTTGAAATACTTGAAGTAGAGGCCGACGCGCTGGGCGCCGAAGGCGATTTCGTCCGGCGTGCTGTTGACGCCGGCGTCCGACGAGCCTTCCAGCAGGATGTCCGGATTCGAATAGGCCATGATCTCTTTCATGAGCTTGAGCGCGTCGATCGCCGGCTCGCTCGTGAAGTCGAACAGCCCTTCGGGGGTGTAGACCTTGGTGCTCATGGAGTGGGTGATCGGCACGAGCGAACGCCAGCCGTGCGAATCGTAGGTCGCGCCCCACGGGGCGGCCTTCTTGTCGACGATCGTCTTCGCGCTAGCGAGGAAATCATCCCAGGTCGCGGGCGCGGCGTCGGGGAGGCCTGCTTTCGTGGTGATGCCGGAATGCCAGGCGGAGCCGATCACGTCGAGCAGGAACGGCCAGCTGTAGAGCTTGCCGTCGACCGTGCATTCGGCGCGGATCGACGGAATGATGTCGTCGATGACATCTTTCGGGATGTAGTTGTCCCACGGCTCGATGACGCCCGCCTTGATGAAGGCCGACATTTCGACGAACGGCGTCTGGCCGACGTAGACGTCCCAGGTGCTCTGCTTGTTCTTGGCCTCGGCGACGAAGCGCTCGATGCCGAAGCCTTCGACCGGGGCGATCTGATAGTTGATGCCCGGGAACCTCTTGTTCACCTCCGGGATGGCCGGATGCAGGTCCTGGATCCACTGATAGAAGGTTGGCGTGAGCGGGCGGCTGTCGGCCGCGAAGGCAGGCTCAACGCCCGACCTGGCGAGGGCGCCGACGCCAGCCGCCCCCAACCCGGTCATGAGGCTGCGAGTGAGGAATTCACGCCTGTCGATGCGGCCGGCGGCGAGTTCGCGGCGCGCGGCCTCCATGAAGAGACGTTCTCGTTCGGTGTATCCGCTCATTTTCCTTCCTCCCTAGAGTTCGGTTCGGCGACGTTATCAGTTAAACTGAACACGCGGCAAGGCTGAGGATGGCGTCATGACCGTGCTCGATCGCTTCCGGCTCGACGGCAAGCGCGCGCTCATCACCGGGGGAAGCCGCGGCTTCGGCCGGGCGATCGCGCTCGCCGTCGCGGAGGCGGGCGCCGACGTTGTTCTCGTGGCGCGCGATCCGGATGGGCTTGACCGCACCGCGGAGGAGGTGCGCGGGCGCGGACATGAGGCGCGGACATATCCCGCCGATGTCGGCGATCCCGCGGCTTGCGAGGACCTGTGCCGGCGCGTGCTGGCGGAAGGGGCGCCGATCGACATTCTCGTCAACAATGTCGGCGGGCGCAGCGTCGATGTGCCGATCGAGAAGACCGACCTCGCGACGTGGCGCCGCCTGATCGACCTCAACCTCACCCATTGCTTCATCTGCACCAAAATGATCGGCGCTCCGATGCTCGCGCGCGGCGAGGGGCGGGTCATCAACATCGCCTCGATCAGCGGCATGATCGCCAACCGCGGCATCGGCGGGCGCCACTATGAAACGGCGAAGGCGGCGGTCATCCATTTCACCCGCGCAATCGCCGCCGACTGGGCGCCGCGCGGGGTGACCGTCAACGCCATCTGCCCCGGTCTGTTCATGACCGGGCCGAACCGGGAATGGGCGAAGACGAACCCGGCGGTGATCGAGACGTTCGTCAGCGCCATTCCGATGGGCCGCGCGGGCGAGCCCGACGAGATCGGCCCGCTCGCGGTGTTTCTCGCTTCGCCCGCGTCGAGCTACGTCACCGGCGCCGCCTTCGTCATCGACGGCGGCTATACGCTCTGGTAGGGCGGGCGGGACGAGGCCTGGGCGCCATTCGCGAGTCCGTTTCGAGCCTTTTCAATCGGTTGCGGCGCCAATTTCGATTCTGCTGGGGTGACGTGCAGGGCGGCGTCGCTGACGCCGCCGGCCGGGTTATCGGCCGGGGCCATCGACCCGGCCCGAGCCGAAAAACGGGCAAAAACGGACCCTTCATTTCGCCTGGCGAAACGGAGCGTTTCGCACGGCATATCCTAAGCCATTGGAATCGTTATGAGCGCCGAATCAGGCATTTCGCGGAATTGTTTGTTTTCAAAGCCTTAGCTCCGTTTTCATTTCGCCGTTTTTCACGGGCTGTTTGTTTTCAATGACTTGGCTCCCCCTCTGCGTTTCGCCGTCCTTCTTCCGACCTTTCGATCTTGACTCAAGCGCCGCGACGCAGCCTCGAAAGCCGGCCGTCGATTTTTCGCTTATTCCGACTGTCAGAATTGAAGCTAACGCGACTTTCTGATTTTGTCAAGAAAATGCCGCGAAACTCCGATTCCCCGCGGTTCGCGGGGGCGTCAGCGCCGGCCCGAAGCCTTCGCCACGATCGCGCGGATCGCGGCGGGCGAGGACTCGAGCCGGTCATATTCCGGCGGCCTGAGTTCGCCGCCCATGAACACATGCCCGCGCCGGAACCGCATGGCGCTTGACGTCGGCTCGAGCGCGGCGAAATGGAGTTCGCTGGGCCGCGCTTGCGTGACGATCCGCTCGACGTTGCGCGCGGTGATTCCGCCGCCGGGCATGATCACGATCCGGTCGCCCGCACGCTCGATGAGTTCGGCAATGAGCGGCAGGCCTTCGAGCGCCGTCGCTTCCTGGCCCGAGGTCAGCACGCGATCGACGCCGAGCTTGATCAGCGTTTCGAGCGCTCCGAACGGGTCGGCCGCGACGTCGAAAGCGCGGTGGAA
>DATNBG010000576.1:0-4756 GCA_035572075.1 Roseiarcus sp.
CCCCTATCTCTATCGGCTCCGCGGTGAACTCCTGCTGATGCGAGATCCCGGCGCCGCCGCGCCCGCCGAGGAGGCCTTCCAGACCGCCATCGCCATCGCCGAGGGCCAGGGCGCGCGCGGCTATGGGCTGAGCGCCTCCCACGCGCTTGCCAGGCTCTACCGGTCGGCGGGCCGCGCGGACGAGGCGCGGGCCCTCCTCGCGCCCGCGCTCGAAGGCCTGCCGCCGACGCCGGAAACGCCCGAGATCGCCGAGGCCCAGGCGCTCCTGGCGCGCCTGGGCAAAGGGACTGACCGCCGAAGGGGGCCCCTTGAGGAGAGCATCGCGACCGGCGTTTGCCGGCCTTAGGTTCCTTTTAGGTTCGCGCCCCTAATGTTTTCAGTGCGTTGGGCCCCCGTTTAGGTTCGCGCTTGCAAATAAATACATAATATACATGTAATTTATTTCACAGCGGTGTTCGACCCAACATCAAATCGCTCTAAAACGCGAAGGCGTAGACCCGCCCGCCGCTCGCCACATAGAGCCGGTCGCCGGCGGCGATCGGCGTCTGGTACCGGTCGAAGCCGCCCCGAGGCTGCGCGGCCGAGGCGATGAGTTCGCCATTATCGCCCCGGAACGCATAGAGGGTGTTGACCGGGTCGGCGCCGACGATGAACACGATCGGATTTGAGTGGCCATCGGTGGTGGTGACGATCGGCGAACTCTTGCCGTTGGGGATCGTGGCGCACCAGACGGTCTCGATTTGAGGCGCTGGCTCGGCCCGGATCCTCAGGGTCACAAGCCCTTTCCCCGGCTTGCCGGCGGGACAATTCGCGCCCCGGCCGTCGAGCGCGACGAACGTGGCTTCGCCGTCGCTCCACACCGCAGGCGACGTTATCGCCCGCGGCGCGAGCACATGAGCGCTCAGAAGCGCGCGGCCGATCCCGCCGAGATTGTCGCGGTCGAGAAGATAGGCGTCGCCGGTCTTGCCGATCGCGAGGATGAGCTTGCGGACGCCCTTGGCGGTGGGCGCGTCGATGGGTATGGGCGCGGTCGCGCCGAGGTCCTGGTCGCCGCGGTCGAGTTGGCTCCAGTTCGAGGGGGCGAAGAAGTCGCGGGGGCCGGCCGGGCGCGCAAGGCTTGGAGAAAAGCGCAGGACCGCTTCGCCGTCGCCCCAGGTCGCGGCGCCGAACGTGTTGCCGGTCGCCGCGAACAGGGATTCGCCATCGCCGGTGATCCCGCCTTGCCCCCAGATGCCGCCGCCGCGCGCCCGGGTCGCGAAGCTCTCGACCTTCGTGGGATCGCTTTCGGACACGCCCACGACGACCCCGTGATAGTCGCCGCAATCGCCATAATGGCCGCTGTAGCCGACAAAGACTCGGCCTGCGAATAAAGCTAGCGCCCCGCGCTGATTCTGCACCGAGGGCGTGAAGCTTCCGTTCAGCGCCCCAGCCACATCGACCGGCCAGCCGGGCTCGATCGACCCGTCGGCGAGCTTGAGCGCGAAAATTTCGTGGCGCGGCTCGCCCTCGCGCATGGCCATGGCGTCGAGATAGAGGGTCGCGCGCTCAGGATCGATGACCGGCGTGCCGGTCACGCCGACGAACGGAACAATGCCGCAGGGGAGCGCCGCGCGCTTGACCGGCTCGCCCAGGGTTCGCTCCCAGATTTGCGCGCCGCTCCTGGCGTCGATCGCGGTGACCTCGTCGCGATCGTTCGCCAGGATGAGCATGGCCTCGCCCGATCCCGGGCGGCGCGCGAGCAGCGGCTGGGCGTAGACGTAGCCGCGATAGGCGGCGTGGAACGAAGCGTCGACATGGAGGCCGCGCGCGCGCTCATAGGTGAGGCCTGGGACCACGTACCGTCCGGCGCGGTCGAGCGCGCCGTGATAGGTGAGAACCGAGTCGTCCGCGTGCGCCGCGCCGGACGCGGCGAGGAGGGCGAGCGCGCCGGCGAGCAGGCTTGAGCGCATCAAAAGACTCCGGGAACGGCGGCCGGCGAAGCGCGACCCGCGCCATTATCCGCGCGGGGCGCGCGGAAGAGCAAGCCGCCGCTTTCCCCGAACGCGGGAGCGGCGCGTCATCCCGGGCTCGTTGGCCGAGGCCTCCCTGGGCAAGATGCGTTCGGATGAAATCGTCATCGCGAGGAGGCCGAAGGCCGACGCGGCGATCCAGAGTCACCGGGCGCCTTACGTTCCTCTGGATCGCCACGCCCGCGCTTCCCCCCGGGTCCAAAGCCCGGGAGTCGCGATGACGGCTTGGATCAATCTCAAACCATCCGCCTCAGCCGATCGCGATCTTGCGCGGCTGGGCGGCCTTGGCCTTGGGCAGGGTCAGCGTCAGCACCCCGTCCTCGAGGTTGGCGCTGATCTTGTCCTGATCGACCTTGTTGGACAGCGTGAAACTTCGCGCGTAATGGCCGATGTTGTACTCGGTGTAGACCGGCTCCATGTCCTTGTATTTGCCGAAATCGATCTGCCCGTCGACCCTCAGCACGTCGTTCTCGAGCGCGATATTGAGGTCCTTCTTCTCGACTCCCGGCATTTCCAGAACGACGGCCAGCGCGTCGTCGGTCTCGTAGATGTCGGCGTAGGGGATGTAGTAGCGGCCGGGGATCGTCTTTTCCTCCTTCGCCGTCAGCTCCTTCTTTTCCCGCACGCTCAATTCCTGTTTCTCCGCCATGGTCTTATCCCTCTTGGCTTTGGGTTGTGCCGCCATGTCACGCCACCTTGATCGACTTTGGCTTGTCGCTCTCCGCGCGGGGCAGGAACAAGGCGAGGATTCCGTCGCGGTATTCCGCCTTGACGCCGTCGGGATTGATCTCGACCGGCATGGTCATCGCCCGGTCAAACCGGCCGGCCAACCGCTCGCGGCGATGCAGCGCCGCCTTCTCCGGGTAGCCGACCGTTTTGGCGCCGGACAATCGGATGGTGCGGCCTTTCACCTGCACGTCGAGGTCGGACTTCTTCACCCCCGGAAGCTCGGTGATGACGATGAAGTCGTCGCCCTTTCGGAATATGTTCAGCGGCGGATAGGCGCCGCCGCCGCTCACGCCGGCGTCGAGCCAGGAGCTCGTCCGGTAGGCGTCCAGAGCCTGCTGAAAGCTCGACAGCGCGTCGAACGGATCCAATAGAACAGCCATTGTCGCTCCTCCTTTTCTCGGAAGCCAGCCACGCCCCGACCGCTGCCGCAATGCGATAGATCAAGAAGCGCCCCTGGCGGCCTTTAGCACTCGAGGCCCCCGAGTGCTAAAGCAGGTGGGAAGGCCTCCCCGTGGCGTCAAGACCGCGCCGGCGCGTCGTGGGCTTGGCGTGGCGGAGAGCGCAGGCTCGAAGCTCTTGAAAGCGAGAGGCGTGATTCCTAATTCGTTTTCGCCCGGCGCCAGGCCGGGCGATCTCGTATCCACGTTGCTCGGCTGAGGATGTGGCTATGGGCGGCCCGATTGGAAAAATGATCCGGCCGTCGTCCTCTCCGCCAGCCGGGCTGCCCCTTCGCGGCGGGCTTCAGGCAGGGAGGTTGAGTCGACGATAAGCAATGAGGCGCGAGCCGAGGCCGCGCTGCCGCTCGACTGGCTCATCACGCCGGCGGCCGCTTTCAATCATCCAGACGACGTGCTCTCGCACCCGGGACTGACGGCCGCGGAGAAGCGGGCCATTCTCGCCTCGTGGGCGTCCGACGCGCACGCGGTCGAGAACAGCCCTTGGCTGCGTCAACTGGAGTGCGGGGCCCGCATCCCCTTGAGCGAGGCGCTCGGCGCGCTGCGCTCGCTCGACGACGGGCAGCAAAGCGCGAACCCTCACGCGGCAAAGCCGTCAATCCTGGCGAAGCCGCGCGCCGCGTCACACGGTCGGCGTGTTCAGCGGCTAAACAGCGGCTCCCGGTAACGCGCTGGGTTGGACCTTGCGCTGTATCAATGCCGGCGGGGCGGGTCCGGCTAACGTGAAGCGCGAGCCGACGATGGAGGAAGCCAATGACAAAAGCTGAAACCAAGGTCCCTGTCACCAACGAACAAGCCTCCGCGGCGCCGCCGCCGGCGCAAGCGATGCAGATGTGGCGGCCGTTCGAGAGCCTGCGCCGGGAGGTTGACCGGCTGTTCGAGGACTTCACCCTCAACCCGTTCCGGCTGCCGCTCCGGCGGCCCGCCTTTGACCTCGAGCCGTTCTGGCAGCCCGATTCCTGGGTCGCGCAGCCCGCGATCGATCTGGTCGAGCGCGACAGTGGGTTCGAGCTGACGGCGGAGATGCCAGGGCTCGAAGAGAAAAACATCGAGGTGAGCGTCGCCAATGGCGTGCTGACGGTCAAGGGGCACAAGGAGGAGGACAAGGTCGAGAAGAAGCAGGACTTCCACTTGCGGGAGCGGCGCTTCGGCTCGTTCGCCCGCTCGGTCCGCGTTCCCGAGACGGTGGAAGCGGACAAGATCGAGGCCGCCTTCAAGAACGGCGTGCTCAAGGTGACGCTGCCCAAGAAGCCCGAGGCCCAGAAGCCGGTCAAGAAGATCGATGTGAAAGGCGGCTCGCCTCGATCGACGACGGCCTCTTAAGGGCAGGCGTCCCAAAAACCCTGCCGCCGGCTCGGATCGGTATAGTACCAGCAGAGGTTCGGACCGGGCGCCGCGCCCGCCCATGAGGCCGCGGCCGCGGCGCTGACGAAGCCCAGCGCCGCGCCGGCCGCAACGGCGCCGCCGGTCGGCCACCAGTACCGGCCGGGCCGCGCCCAACCGCCGTAATATCCGCCGCGGTAGACGCCGCCGCGGTAAACATTGCGATTGCCGTAGCGGTAG
>DATNBG010000577.1:0-4665 GCA_035572075.1 Roseiarcus sp.
TGCGCCTCGACCAGACCGGGATCGAAGCGGACGCGGCGCGAGGCCGGATCGACGTCGGCGCCGGCGTTTTTCAGCATGGCGCGCGCCTCGTCGTGCAGGAAGTCGACGCCGATTTCCTTGAGCACGGCAAGCGCCGCGGAATGGATCGATTCGAGCTCGTCGCGGGAGATGAGGTCGAGCGGCGGGAACGGCGCGAGCGGCTGGCCGGGGGGCTGAGTGGCGGCCGAGCCTCCGCCGCGCTCGATCGCGCGCCGGCGCCGGCCGCGCCCCGTATCCTGCGACGGCTGCTCGATTGCCATGGTCTTCCTCGGATTGCGGCGCGCGCGGCCCTCTGTGATCGCTACTGGCCCGACCCGCGGAAGAGGCGTCCTGGGCGAGCCTGGCCGCGGTCAGTGCGGGCAGCCTGCGGACTTGTCCTTCACATAGAGGCCGATCAGCAACGCCGTCGGGTAGGTGACCTCCTCCTCCCCTGCGGCGTGTGCGGTCAGCGTCTCGGCGAATCGCAGGCCCTCCGTGTTGTTCTCTGCTTTCGCGGCGGCGTCCAGCCTGGCGAGGGCGGCGCTGATTTCCTTGTGTTCCGCAAGCATCTCCGGCATCGAGGCGGCGAGCTTGTTGGTCATCTTGAGCACCCCGACCATGCCGCAGTCGAATTTGCCCTCCGAGAGCGGCGCCAGCAGTCCGAGCGGCGGCAGCGCATAGCTGTTCTCGTTGGCGAAGTGCGGATCGAGGACTGCCGCCACCTTCTTCGCCGCCTCACCCGTTTTTCCGCCGGCCGCGATCACTCGCGCGAGGTCAGCGTGAAGCTCCTCGTGCTCCATTGCCATTACCTTCGGGATCTGGAACTCTGCTGCGCCTCCGTGCTCATGGGCCGGATTGGCAGCAGCCGCGGCATATTGCGGCGCGGCTGCCGGCGGCGCCATCCGACCGACAGCGCTTGTTCGCGTATCCGCATGCGCCCCCACATTTTGCAGTCCGAAGATCAGCCCGACGACAAGAGCTGGCGACAGGACGGTTGAGTGCATCTGCCATTCCTTTCATTCGCGGCGGACAACGGGCGCCGGCGACGCCGGTCCAGGAGCCCGGTCATCAGCGAGCCCGTCATTTGCTTCTACCTCGTACGCTCAAGGCTCGAGCGGTTCGCAGGCAATGTTGGTATTCCTCTATCAGAACGCGGCGCCCGTGATGACTCCGGTCGAGCCCAACCTTGCCAACAGCATCGCGGCTCGGAATGGCCCCGACAGCTTTCTCACCCGCCAGGGCGGATCGCTGGTCCTCTATTTCGCTGCGCGCAGCTTCGGCGGTTCGGCGGGGGCGCTTGCGGCGGCTTGCAATTTCGGCGGCTCCGCCGCTGGGGCTTCCGGCTCGGGCGGGCGCGCTACGGCGCCGCCTGAGAACCGCGCGATGAGCCAGGAGCGGAACAAAGCCACCGCCTCGTTGCTCAAGTCCTCGGGATGGGTGGTGAGATAGTAGCCGTAACCCTCGTCGAGCCAGAGGTCGTAAGGGC
Organism: Roseiarcus sp.; assembly: GCA_035572075.1. Lineage (GTDB taxonomy): Bacteria > Pseudomonadota > Alphaproteobacteria > Rhizobiales > Beijerinckiaceae > Roseiarcus. The sequence continues at coordinate 1,505 of DATNBG010000577.1, forward strand.
GCACCAGCCGGCCGGCCTCGATCTCCTCTTGAAACAGGAGCGGATCGAGGAGCGCCAGCCCGTCGCCCATCATCGCGTATTGGGCCGCGAGTTGCTGGGTGTCGAACACGAGGCCCCGGTCGACGGCGAGATCGGGGCGCCCGATCGAGCGCACGAACATCTCCCAGAAGAAGTGGCGCGGCTGGCCATCGATCTTCATGTGCAAAAGATCGCTTGCGGCGATGAGTCTGCCCGGATCGCTGGCGTCGATCGTCTCGAGAAGCTTCGGGCTGCACAGAAGCGTCGAGCGCACCATCCACAGGAGATCGTGGATGGCGTCGGTGACGCGGGGCTCCGAATAGACGATGGCGATGTCGATGTCGCCGTCCACTTCCGGCCCGGTGGTGGGCTTGGAGACGATTTCGAGCGAGATGCCGGAATTCTCGGAGCGGAAGTCGCGCAGGATCGGAATGGCGAGCCGATGGGCGAACGAGGTCGGCAGCGCGACCTTAAGCACCCGCTTGGGGCGCCCCTTCTCCTTGATCACTTCGCCCAGAGCCTGGTCGATGCGGTCGAAGGACTTTGAAACGACGGGGAGGATATGCCGCCCGGCTTCGGTCAGCACCAGCTGTTGGGGACGCCGCTCGAACAGGGCCACGCCGAGAAAGTTCTCGAGCACGATGACGTGCCGGCTGACCGCGCTCTGCGCGACCGTCAGGCTATTGGCGGCGGCGGTGAAGCTGAGATGCTGTCCGGCCGCTTCGAACGCTCTCAGCGCATTGAGCGGCAGCCACTTTCGATCCATTCCTCCTCCACGCGGCGCATTCACTTCACCCATGCTTTTGCCAGCGCGTCAAGATTGCGTTCATAACCAATCCGGTCCGGCCGGACAAACGTTCGGAACCGATGGAAACGCGTTCAACAAGGCTCGCGGTCGCCACATCTCCCAGCCGCCGCCCTTCCCATCAAGCCGTCCGTGCATTAGATGAGCGTCCCAAATCCCCCACAGCCCAAAAAAATCCGATGCCTGACCCCAATCCCGTCGCGCGCCGGCGCACCTTCGCGATCATTTCGCACCCGGACGCCGGCAAGACGACGCTGACCGAAAAGATGCTGCTGTTTGGCGGCGCGATCCAGCTCGCCGGCGAGGTGCGCGCCAAGGCCAACCGCCGCAAGACGCGCTCCGACTGGATGGGCATCGAGCGCGAGCGCGGCATCTCGGTCGTGACCTCGGTCATGACCTTCGAGACCGCGGGCTGCGTCTTCAACCTGCTCGACACGCCGGGGCATGAGGACTTTTCCGAGGACACCTACCGGACGCTGACCGCCGTCGATTCGGCGGTGATGGTGATCGACGCGGCGAAGGGCATCGAGGAGCGGACCCGCAAGCTGTTCGAGGTCTGCCGGCTGCGCGACATCCCGATCCTGACCTTCATCAACAAGATGGACCGCGAGACGCGCGATCCGTTCGATCTCATCGACGAGATCGAGAAAACGCTCGCGCTCGACGCCGCGCCGCTCAACTGGACGATCGGCCGCGGGCGCTCGCTCGCCGGGCTCTACGACATCCGCTCGAAGCGCCTGATCCCGTTCCATGCCGGCGCTGGGCCGGCCGCCGTCGCCGGCCCCGACGATCCGCGGGTGATGGGACTGCTGCCGGAGCACGAACGCGGCCAGGCGATCGAGGAGCTTCATCTCGCGATCGAGGGGCTGAAGCGCTTCGACGAGCGAGCCTTTCTCGAAGGCCATATGACGCCGGTCCTGTTCGGCAGCGCGCTCAAGGATTTCGGGGTCAAGGAACTCATCGACGCGCTCGCCGAATTCGCGCCCCCTCCCCGCGCGCAGGCCGCCGCGAGCCGGACGGTCAAGGCGGACGAAGGCCGGATGACCGGCTTCGTCTTCAAGATCCAGGCCAACATGGACCCCAACCATCGCGACCGGATCGCGTTCCTGCGCGTCTGCTCGGGCCAGCTCAAGCGCGGGATGCGGGCGAAGCTGGTGCGCACCGGCAAGCCGGTCACGCTGACCGCTCCGCAATTCTTCTTCGCCCAGGATCGCTCGCTTGCCGAGGAGGCGTTCGCCGGCGACGTGGTCGGCATCCCCAATCACGGGCTCCTGCGCATCGGCGACACGCTCTCCGAGGGCGAGGAGATCGTCTTTCGCGGCGTGCCGAGCTTCGCGCCCGAAATCCTGCGCCGGGTCAAGCTCGCCGACGCGATGAAGGCGAAGAAGCTGCGCGAGGCCTTGCAGCAGATGGCGGAGGAGGGCGTGGTGCAGGTTTTCCTGCCCCATGACGGGGCGGCCGCGATCGTCGGCGTGGTCGGAGCGCTCCAGCTCGACGTGCTGACCGAGCGGCTCAGCGCCGAATACGGCCTGCCGATCAGCTTCGAGCCGAGCCGCTTCGAGGTCTGCCGCTGGATCTCGGGCGAGAAGGCCGAGCTCGAGAAGTTCCTCGACGCCTATCCCTCGTCGGTCGCCTCCGACCTCGACGGCGCGCCGGTGTTTATGGCGTCGAGCGCCTTCAACCTGCGCTATGAGCAGGAGCGCTGGCCGAAGATCGCCTTCACCGACGTCAAGGACTATCAGAAGGCGGCTTGAGGCGCGCTGGTCAGGAGCCTCGGCAACCCAGCCGTCGCCAGATCCGGGGCGCCATCGCGCCGCCTCTCATGCGAAGCCCGGCGGCGGCGTGAAGCCGCCGAATTCCTGCTCGAGCAGTTCGGCGAAGCGCAGGGTGGTGCGTGCAGGGGCAGGGGAGGAATCCCGGGCGGGCTATGGCCGCGCGCCGGTATAAGTCCGTAGGTCGGATTGTGGGCGTATACGCCGCAGAAATGCGCCGGGACCCTGAGCGACCCGCCAATGTCGGAGCCGAGTTCGAGCGCCACATATCCGGCCGCGAGCGACGCGGCCGAGCCGCCCGAAGACCCGCCCGGGCCTCGAGCGAGATCCCAGGGGTTGTTGGTGACGCCATAGACCTCGTTATAGGCCTGCCAGTCACTGAGAAATTCCGGCACGTTGGTCTTGCCGACGATGACGGCGCCGGCGGCCTTCAGCTGGCTTCACCAGGACCGCGTCCTCCGCCGGGCGCCAGTCGCGCGCCGCCGGGGATCCCCACGTGGTCGGCAGGCCCGCGACATTGTAGGGTTCCTTCACCGTCACCGGCGCGCCGAGAAGCGGCTTGCGCT
>DATNBG010000578.1:0-2467 GCA_035572075.1 Roseiarcus sp.
GCGTCGAGCGTCTCGCCCTGCACGCGGGTCAGCGCGTTGACCTGGGAAGCGAGCGCGTAGCTTTGCGTCGCGTCGTCGTAGAGATAGGTGACGCCGCCTTTCGGATTGGGGCTCACCACGACGCGGAGCGCCCGGCCGTCGGGCAGATGCCACACGGTTTCGCTCGGCTCGATCGCCTGGTAGGCGCTCAGTTGCACGGCCTTCCAGGCGCGGAAGTCCACCTGTTCAGGCAGCTGCCGCTTCGCGCGGAGCCGGTCGAGGATTTCGCCGTCGGTCGGCCGGGAATCGAGAAAGGCGGGCTCGAGCGGCCAGATTTGCCGGTAGGCGGCGTTGTAAAGCGTCAGCCGCTTCGCCTTGTCGAAGATGGCGACCGCCGTCGACAGCCGGTCGATCATGCGCGAATAGTCGTCCTCGTTGCGCTCCATGTCCGCTTTCAGCGCCACGATTTCGGACACGTCGCAAGCGACGCCTGCGGAGCCGCGTTCGGAGCGCGCCTCGACCGCGTCGAAGGTCCGGCGCTCGCCGCCGACGACCGCCGAGGCGCGACGCGACCAAGCGCCGGTCTCGCCGACCGTCGCCGCTGCCTCGCGGCGCACCGCCGGATCGAACAATTCTCCGCCCGCGTCGATCGCCGCCTCGGGATCGGGCGCGTCGACGGCGCGGGCGTAAGGACTGTTGCACCACACGATCCGTCCTGCGGCGTCGCGCGTCCATGCCGGCATGTCCGCCCTTTCGAGCGCGCGGCGCAACCCGTTCAGAGCGCCCTCGGTCTCTTGAAATTCGTCGCGAAGCCGCGCCAATTGAAGCCGCTCGCCCGAAACGTCGCGGATGCGCATCACCGCGGCGCCCGACACCGGGCGCCCGTCGATCTCGAGATGGCGGCCGCGCAGGCTCACCACGGCGGCGGCGAACGCTTCGCCGCGGCTGAGGAGCCGCTCCGTCGCCTCTCTGATCCTGGCCGCCTGGGGCGGATTGAGCCATGACGCGAAGGCGAGCACGCGCGACGACAGCGGCGAATCGGCGATGAGGGCGAAATCGCCCTCGATCGCCGGCTCCGCGTCCGGACGCTCCCACGAGATGAGGACGTGCTGCTCGCTGTGCAGCATCAGCGAGGCGCGGTCGAGTTTGGCCTTGGTTCGCGCGATCTCCGTCTCGAGCTCGCGAACGCGCCGGGTCCAGATCCGCCGGCCGAAGAGGTGAAGGACGGCGGTGATCGTCGCCAGCAGCATCAGCGACAGGATGACAAGGCCGGCGACATTGGCCTCGACCGAGGCCATATCGAACGCGGCCCTGGCGGGCGCCGTGAGCGATTGCGAGAGGTCCTGCGCTGAGGCCAGCGCGCCCGCGAGAAGGTAGAGCGCCAGGACAGCGGCCGCCTTGGCGGCGCTGACCCCGCCGAGCTTTCGCGTCCGTCCGTCGATTCCGGAGCGCTCCCGCCCGCTGAGCCCCAGCAACGAATCGCCTCCTCGAGACCCCGGCGCCGATATCTCGCCCTCGCCGGGTCGTCCGCCGACCCTTCCCTCGCAGGCGAGTCCGAATCAGCGACTCAACAGGATTACGAAATGTTTGCCGGAAAGTCGTTAACCATGGTCGGCCGGCGCGAAGGATGGCCGGAGGACTCGGCGCTAGCGCTCGTAGGTCTATGGTCCGCGGACGACAAGATATGGCGATTGGCGCCTTTCTCCCTGCCGCGCGGTCTCCACAATTGTTTAAATTTGTTTCGCTCTCAGCGCAGGAGGCCGAGGATGTCCTTGACCGCGTCCATGTTCGGCCGGGCGATGGCGCGCGCCCTCTCAGCCCCCTCGCCCAAGACCTTGTCGGTAAAGGCCGGATCGGCCGCAAGGCGCAGCATTTCGGCGCGGATCGGAGCGAGCTTGGCTATCGCCAGGTCGGCGAGCGCGGTCTTGAACGCCGAGAACTGGGCGCCGCCGAAGCGCTTGAGCGCGTCGGCCTTCGTCTCGTCGTTCAGGGCGGCGAAGATGCCGATGAGATTGTCGGCTTCGGGGCGCGTCTTGAGCCCCTCGACCTCGCTCGGCAGCGGCTCCGGGTCGGTCTTGGCGCGGCGGATCTTCTGCGCGATCGTGTCGGCGTCGTCGGTCAGCGCGATATAGGCGTTCTCGGACGTGTCGGACTTCGACATTTTCTTCGCGCCGTCGCGCAGGCTCATGACCCGCGTCGCGGGCCCCTGGATCAGGGGCTCCGGCAGCGGAAAGAAAGCGTCGCCATACCCATGCGCGGCGATCGAGGCGGCGAAATCATTGTTGAACTTCTGCGCGATGTCGCGCGCGAGCTCGAGGTGCTGCTTCTGGTCGTCGCCGACCGGCACATGGGTCGCGCGATAGACGAGAATGTCGGCGGCCATCAGCACCGGATAGTTGAAGAGCCCGATCGAAGCGGCCTCCCGGTCCTTGCCCGCCTTCTCCTTGAACTGGGTCATGCGGTTGAGCCAGCCGAGCCTCGCCACGCA
>DATNBG010000579.1:0-3746 GCA_035572075.1 Roseiarcus sp.
GATCTCGTCGCAGGCGAGCGCGAGCTCGTAGCCCCCGCCGGCGCACGAGCCGTTGACGGCGGCCAGGAACTTCAGGCCGTCGTGCTTCGAGGAGTCTTCGAGCCCGTTGCGGGTCTCGTTGGTGAATTTGCAGAAGTTGACCTTCCAGGCGTGGCTCGACGAGCCGAGCATAAAGATGTTGGCACCCGAGCAGAAGACGCGCGGGCGGTCGCTTATGATGACCGCCGCGCGGACCTCCGGGTGTTCGAAGCGAATTCGGTTGATCGCGTCGGCAAGTTCGATGTCGACGCCGAGGTCGTACGAATTGAGCTTGAGCTTGTAGCCGGGGCGCAGGCCCGCGTCCTCGTCGAAGTCGGCGAGCAGCGTCGCGACCGGCCCGTCGAACCTGAGCTTCCAGTGCCGGTAGCGGGACGGTTCAGTCTGATAGTCGACCCGGTCCATGGCGCTCCCGTTCACAGGCAATTTAATGCAAGCTGTGCATCATAGTGCCTTGCCAACCCTCAGGCAAGTTGGCTGGGCAGCGGGTCATTCGACCGGAAGGCCGATCGCTTCGCGCACCTCGGCGCGCAAAATCTCGAACGTCTCGATGAGCGGCTGCGCGCTGGTGTCGAGGCGCATGTCCGCCTTCGAATAGAAAGCCGCCCGGCTCGCGAGGATCGCCTTCAAATCGTCCATCGCCTCCCGGCTCGCGGCCATCGGGCGAAGATCGCCCTGAGCCCTGACGCGGCTCATGTGGTCTTCCGGGTCGGCGGTCAGCCAGACGGTCGTGCAGCGCCGCAGGACGAGGTTGAAGCTGCCGAGGTCGCTGACCAGGCCGCCCGCGGTGGCGATCACCGACCGAGGAGAGGCCTCGATCGCCTCCTCGAGCGCGCGGCGCTCGTAGCGGCGATAGGCGTTCTGCCCGTAGAGCCCGAGAATTTCGCTGATGCTGCACCCGGCGAGCTTCTCGATGTCGCGGCTGAGCTCGACGAAGGGAAAGTCGAGGTCCTCAGCCAGCATGCGCCCGAGCGTGGATTTGCCCGCGCCGCGCAAACCGATGAGCGCAATCCGCGACGAGCGGCGAGCCGGCGCTTCGCGGCTCAACGGCGACGTGGCGCCGATGAGCTCCGAGGCCGCGACCCGCACCCGGCGCAGCGTCGCCTCGTCGCAAGTCTGGAGCGTCTCGCGCAGCATGAGCCATTCCGCCGATTGGGTGGTGAAATCGCCGATGAGCTCGGCGAGCGGGCATTGCAGCGCCTGGGCGACCTGCACGAGAATGAGGATCGATGCGTTGCCGACCCCATATTCGAGATTGGCCAGGTGCCGCTCGGAAACGCCGGTTAAGCGGGCGAGCGCCTTGCGGGTCAGGCCGCGCCGGACCCGCAACGCCTTGGCGCGCGCGCCGAGCGCGGCCAGAAAGGGCTCCCTGCGCCCTGCGGCCGCCTCGATCGGCGGCGCAGGCTCAACGTTCTCGCCGAGCGCGCCGCGGCCGGCGAGGGCCGAAGAGAGGGTGTTTGACAAGGTTCGGGCCCGCCCGTATGACAACGATAAGCACAATATTGCATCGAGTCGAGGCGGGCAAGCCCGCCGCGCCAGCCCGGGCGCCCGCGGGCTCGCGGCTCGCCCGCGATGAGAGGAAGCGCCGATGACCGAGACCTCGGTCGAACCGCCGCCGGAGGCGTTCAACTTCGCAGGCCATCTGCTTTCAATCAATTCCGGGCGCGCGAGCAAGACGGCGTTCGTCGACGATGTCGGCGCGCTTCCTTATGGCGAACTCGATGATCGCGCGCGCCGGTTCGCCGCCGCGCTGAAGGAGACGGGCGTCAGGCGCGAGGAGCGCGTGCTCATCCTGATGCAGGATGGGACCGACTGGCCGGTCGCTTTCCTAGGGACGATGCTGGCGGGCGCCGTTCCGGTCGCGGTCAACACTCTCCTCACCGCGGACGATCTTGCCTATATGCTGGAACATTCGCGCGCCCAAGCCGCGATGGTCAGCGGCGCCTTGAAGCCGGCGCTGAAAGGCGCGCTTGCGAAAGCCGACCACGAGGTCCATGCGGTCATCGTGTCGCGCCCGGCTCAGCCGCTCGAAGAGGGCGAGATCGAATTTGGCGACTTTGTCGCCCGCGCCGCGCCGCTCGCAAAACCCGCGCGCACCCATGCCGACGATCCGGCCTTCTGGCTCTATTCGTCCGGCTCGACCGGCAGGCCCAAGGGGACGGTGCATTCGCACGCCAACCCCTATTGGACGACCGAGCTTTACGGCAAGGCTGTCCTGGGCTTGCAAGAGAGCGACGTCTGCTTTTCCGCCGCCAAGCTCTTCTTCGCCTATGGCCTCGGCAATGCGCTGACCTTTCCGCTTGCCGCGGGAGCGACCGCGCTGCTCATGGCCGAGCGGCCGACGCCGGAGGCGGTGTTCAGGCGTTTGCTGGGTGGCGTCGGCGGCGTCATGCCGACCGTCTTCTATAGCGCGCCGACCGGCTTCGCCGGCATGCTCGCCTCCAAGCTCTTGCCGAAACGCGAGGAGGTGGGCTTGCGACTCGCATCGTCCGCAGGCGAAGCGCTGCCGGCCGAGATCGGCGAGCGCTTCAAGCGCCATTTCGGCGTCGACATCGTCGACGGCATCGGCTCGACCGAGATGCTGCACATCTTCCTGTCGAACCGTCCGGAGACAGTCCGGTACGGCTCGACCGGCTGGCCCGTGCCGGGCTACGAAATCGAATTGCGCGGCGAGGACGGGCGCGCCGTTGCGGACGGCGACCCGGGCGACCTTTATATCAGCGGGCCGTCGGCGGCGCTCATGTACTGGGGCAATCGCTTGAAGACCCGCGAGACCTTCGAGGGCTCGTGGGTGAGGAGCGGCGACAAATACATCCGCAACGCCGACGGAAGTTTCACTTACGCCGGGCGATCGGACGACATGCTGAAGGTCGGCGGCGTGTGGGTGAGCCCGTTCGAGGTCGAGGCCACGCTGGTGCAGCATCCGTCCGTCCTCGAAGCCGCGGTGATCGGCGCGCCCGATGCGGACGGCCTCGTCAAGACCAAGGCGTTCGTGGTGCTGAAGGACGGCGGCTCGGCGGACGAGGCGGAGCTTCAGCGCTTCGTCAAGGATCGCCTCGCCCCGTACAAATACCCGCGCTCGATCGAATTCATCGCCGAATTGCCGAAGACCGCGACCGGAAAGATCCAGCGCTTCCGCTTGCGGGAGCGGGAGGCGGGCGCGCGACCCCCTTCTCCCGTTCGGGAGAAGGGCCGGGGATGAGGGCTGGGACTGGCGGCCATCCCTCACAGCGAAGGTGAGGAGCGGCGCGTTCCGAAGAGACGGGGTTAAGCCCGGTGTTGATTCCGTCTTTGCTAGCTTCACGCAATCGCCTTTCCGATGAAGGTGTGGCCACCTCACCCCAACCCCTCTCCCAATGGGAGAGGGGGACGGCGCGTGATTGACCGCGCCTCTCGCGCGTGGTCAATCGGCCCTCATGCCGCCCGCGCTCATCGCCATCGACTGGGGATCGTCGAGCTTCCGCGCCTATCTCATGTCGGGGACAGGCGAGATCCTCGATGAGGTCGCCTCGGCCGACGGGATCGGGAGCGTGCCGGCGGGAGCCTATCCAGCCACGCTTATGCGCCTGATCGGGCGGTGGCTCGGCGCCCACCCCGCTCTTCCGGTCATCGCCTCGGGCATGGTCGGAAGCCGGCATGGCTGGCGCGAAGCGCCTTATGCGCCCTTGCCCGCGGGGCCCGGCGACATCGCTTCGCGTCTCGTCGAGGTC
>DATNBG010000580.1:0-12066 GCA_035572075.1 Roseiarcus sp.
ACCGGCTGATGACCCGCCCGCTGGATGTCGAACTCGGCCGCGGAATCGTTGCGCACTGGGATTTCTCGAGGACGATCGACTCGGCCGTAGCCGTGGACATCGGCCCGCGCCGCCGGCATGGCGTTCTGGGCAATCTGCCGACGCGCGGCATGAAAGGCTGGAACTGGACCGGCGAGGACCACGCCTGGACCCGCAAGCCCGAGCATTACGGCGCGATCCATTTTCACTCCGACGACCTCTATGACGCGAACTGGAAGACGTCGGTCGCCGTAACGCTGCCGGAGGATCTGCCCTCCGGCCCCTATGCGCTGCACGTGCGGTGCGGCGAAAGCGACGTGAACGCGACGCGCGAGGACTACATCTCGTTCTTCGTCACGCCGCCTCGCGACCCGGCGAAGCGCGGCAAGCGCCCCAGGCTTTGCTTCCTCGCTCCGACCTGCTCCTATATCGCATACGCCAATCACGCCGAGCACATCACGGCGCGCGGCGTCGAGATCCTGATGAATCGCATGGTGCATTTCGGTCATTCGGACCTGTGGATGTACGACCATCCCGAGCTCGGCGGTTCGCTCTACGACACCCATGCCGACGGCTCGGGCGTCGCCTATTCCTCCCGTCTCCGGCCGGTCCTGAACTTCAAGGCGCAGTATCATTCCTGGCTCGGCGGCCACGGCTCGGCCGTCTATCAATACAATGCCGACACGCATCTGTTCGACTGGCTCGAACACAAGGGCGTCGAATACGACGTCGTCACCGACGAGGACCTGCACCGCGGCGGCTTCGAACTGCTCGAGCCCTACGCCATTGTGATGACCGGCACGCATCCCGAGTATCATTCGACCGCGATGTGGGACGCGATGAAGGCGTGGATCGATCGCGGCGGGCGGCTCATGTACATGGGCGGCAACGGCTGGTACTGGCGCGTCGCCTTTTCCGATCACTGGCCGGGCGCCATGGAACTGCGCCGCGCCGAGGACGGCATCCGCCCATGGATCGCCGAACCCGGCGAATATTATCACTCGTTCAACGGCGAATACGGCGGCTTGTGGCGGCGCATCGGCCGCGCGCCAAACGTGATGGCGGGTGTCGGCTTCATCGCACAGGGCTTCGACTTTTCCTCCTATTACCGTCGCGCGCCCGACGCCGACAATCCGCGCGCCCGCTTCATCTTCGAGGGCGTGCCGGACGAGATCATCGGCGATTTCGGCCTCGTCGGCGGCGGCGCCGCGGGCATCGAGCTCGACTGCATCACGACCGAGCTCGGCTCGCCGACCAACATGCTGAGGCTCGCGAGCTCCGAGGGCCATTCCGGGCTCATGCTGCTGGTGAACGAGGAATTCGGGGTGGTTCCTCCTAACCTCGGCGGCGACCAGAACGAGCGCGTGCGCGCCGATCTCGCCTTCGGCGAGACGCCGGCCGGCGGCGCGCTGTTCGCCACGTCGTCGATCGCCTGGTGCGGCTCGCTCTCCCACAACAATTACGACAACAACGTTTCGCGGATCACCTGGAACGTGCTGCGCCGCTTCCTCGATCCCACGCCCTTCCCCATATCGCCTCAGACTCGAGGAGCGATGAAATGAGCGTCCTCGGCTCCGATCTCAAGGGCAAGCGCGCTTTTGTGACCGGCGGCGGCGCCGGCATCGGCCGCGCGATCGCGGCCGCGCTCGCCGCCCATGGCGTGACCGTCGCCATCGCCGACCTTGACGCGGAGCGCGCCGCGAAGAGCGCCACCGAAATCGGCGGCGGCGCGATGGGTCTCGGCGTCGATGTTCGCGACCGCGCCTCGGTCGAATCCGCCTTCGCCGGCGCGTTGGCGAAGCTCGGCGGCTGCGACATCGTCTGCGCCAACGCCGGGGTCTCGACGATGGCCCATGCCGTCGACCTCACCGACGAGGAGTGGAACTTCAATTTCGACGTCAACGTGCGCGGCGTGTTCCTGACCAACCAGATCGCGGCGCGGCATTTTCTGAGAGCGAAGCGCGGCGTCATCGTCAACACCGCTTCGCTCGCCGGCAAGGTCGGCGCGCCACTGCTTGCCCATTATTCCGCCTCGAAATTCGCGGTGATCGGCTGGACCCAGGCGCTGGCGCGCGAACTGGCCCCGGCCGGGATCCGCGTCAACGCGGTCTGCCCGGGTTTCGTCCGCACCAGCATGCAGGAGCGCGAGGTCGGGTGGGAAGCGTCGCTGCGCGGCATGACGCCGGCCGAGGTGATCGAGGACTACATCCGCCAGACGCCGCTTGGCCGGCTCGAGACGCCGGAGGACATCGCCGGGCTCGTCTGCTTCCTCGCCAGCGACGCCGCGCGCTTCATGACCGGGCAGGCGATCAACGTCACCGGCGGCGTCTACATGACTTGAGGTTTGAGAATGAACGTGACGCGCGAGAGCGCCATCGAACTCCTCAAGTTGATCGTCTCGACGCCCTCGATCAACCCGGCTTTCCGGACTGAGGGCGACGACCCTGCTTTGTTCGGCGAGGAGCGGCTGGCGCTCGCGCTCAAGGCGTGGCTCGAGGGCCACGGCCTCGCCGTCCGGCTCGACCTCGTCGAACCCGGGCGGCCGAATCTGATCGCCAGCGTGCGCGGGGCCGCCGGCGGGCCCCGCATGATGTGGGAAGGCCATCTCGACACGGTGCAGGTTGCCAACATGGCGGCGCCTTTCGCGCCTCGGGTCGAGAACGGCCGCCTCTACGGGCGCGGCGCGGTGGACGACGGCGGCTGCCTCGCGGCCTTCATGCTGGCGATGCGCGCGCTGGCCGCCGACCCCCCGCCCGGCGACGTCGATTTCGTCGCGGCGATGGACGAGGAGTTCAACTATCGCGGCGTGCTGCATCATTTGCGTCGCGACCGGAATTACGCGCTCGGAGTGGCCGGCGAGCCGACCGGTCTCGAAGTGGTGCGCGCCTGCAAGGGGACCGTGCGCTGGTTCGTGGAGCTCAACGGCCGCGCCGCGCATACGGCGAAACCGCACGAGGGGCTGTCGGCGATCAACGCCGGCCGCGCGCTGCTTGCGGCCTACGATTCCGAGATGGAGCGTCGCGCGTATGCGCATCCGCTGCTCGGGGCCCCGACCCTGACCTGCACTGCCTTCGAGGCGGGCGAGGGGCCGAACACCGTGCCCTCGAAGGCGCGGCTGCGCTTCGACTACCGCTATCTTCCGAGCGAAAGCGGGGCGAAGGTCCATGCCGAATTCAAGGCGATCGCGGAGAATCTCGAAACCGCCATGCCCGGGCTCGGCGTGTCGGTCGAGCCGCCCTTCGTCGACAGTTCGGCGATGGACGTGCCGGAGGATTCGACGGTCGTGGCGACAATGCGCGCGATCTGCGTCCGGCGCGGATTGCCCAGCGTTCCTCGCGGCGTTCCTTATGGCTCCGACGCCACCAAGATGGTCGAGGACGGGATCCCAACCATCGTGTTCGGGCCCGGCAGCATCGACCAGGCGCATTCGGTCGGCGAATATGTCGAGATCGATCAGGTTGTCGCCGCGGCGGAGATGCTGATCGCGCTCGCCCGCGAGCCGGCGTGACCGGCCTCTAACGAGACGCCGGGCGGACTTGAGCCCGCCCGCCGCGCTGTTGCAGTTGCGAGATCAGCGCCGCGTTGCAGCGTGGAGAAACTGACCGCTTGTAAAGTCCAACGTATTCCGCTTCATTGCTGCGCGCATTCCTTGTCGCGGGTGTTCATTCGGCTCGGTCAGGAGGGTGTCGTCGCGAGGGGCGGCGAGTCGTCCAAAGCCCGAGCCGCCGCGCGCCAAGGATGCAATAAATGGGATTAGGGAGGGATAGTCATGTTGAAGAGCGGTATCGGCGGGGTGGCGCTCGCCGGCGTCTTGCTGGCGAGCGCGGCGCAGGCTCAGGAGAAAATCAAGGTCGGCGTCACCGCGACCCTGGAAGGGACCTACACGCTCCTGGGCGAAGACGGCATGCGCGGCTTCAAGCAAGCGCTGAAGCACTACGGCGGGACCATCGGCGACAACGCCAGCGACCTGTCGATCAAGGTCGGCGGCAAGGAGCTCGAATTCGTCGTCGCCTCGACCGACGCCACGCCGGACTCGGCTGTGCGCGCGGTGCGCAAGCTCGTCGAGCAGGACAAGGCGCAGATCCTGATTTCGCCGCTTTCGGGCGACGAGGGCATCGCGGTGAAGAATTTTTCCCGCACCCACCCCGAACTGACCTTCATCAACGCTTCGTCGGGCGCGCAGGAAACCACGTTCCCCGACCCGTCGCCGAATTTCTTCCGCTACAACCTGGACGGCGCCCAGTGGCAGTGGGGATTGGGCAAATACGCCTATGACAAGAAGGGCTACAGGAAGATCGCGACGATCGGCGAGGACTATTCCTTCGTCTATACCCAGGTTTTCGGCCTGGTCATGGACTTCTGCAAGGCCGGCGGCGAGGTCACCAGCCGTCAATGGGTGCCGCTCGGAACGAAAGACTTCGCCTCGACCATCGCCAACCTGCCCGACGACGTCGACGCGATCTATGTTGGGCTGGGAGGCGGCGACGCGCTGAACTTCCTCAATCAATATCAGCAGGCTGGCGGCAAGGCGCATCTGTTGGGCGGCTCGATCCTCGTCGATCAGACGATTCTGTCGGCCAAGGGCACCGCCAAAAACGCCCTCATCGGCACGCTCGCCGCCAGCGGAATGGCCGACACCTGGGACAATCCGAAATGGCAGGCGTACGTGAAAGAGTATCAGGAGATCTTCCCGCCGGCGAAGCGCTTCGCCAGTCCGTCGCTGCTCGCCATCAGCTACTACAATTCGACGGTGGCGATGTTGGAGGCGCTGAAAAAGGTGAACGGCGACCTCAGCGACAATCAGTCCAAGTTCAAGGCCGCCCTGGCGGGACTCGTTATGGACGCGCCAAACGGCAAGATCAGCCTCGACGCCAACCGTCAGGCGATCGGCACCAACTTCGTCACCGAAGTCGTCGACGACGGCAAGGGCGGACTCTTCAGCAAGGTCGTCGAGGTGGTGCCGAACGTCAATCAGACGCTTGGCATGGACCCGGCGGTCTTCAAGAAGTACGTTCCGCCGAGCCGCACCAGCCCTCCGTGCAAGAAGACCTATGATTGAGGCTGCGAGCCCCGGCCGGGCGAGTCCATCGCCCGGCCGGCCAGCGATGAAGCGATCGCGGCCGCGCCCTGTTGGACCGAGGATGCGGTGCCGCACGCGCGCGTGTGCGGGGTCGCCGGCCGGATCAGGCCGGCGCCTCGGCGGCGCGGCCGATTGGCGGCGCGAATGATCCGCTTCCTTGAGCGGCGTCCGATTTGGTCGATCGTGATCCTGCTCGCGATCGCGGCGTTCCTCTGGCTCATCTTCGCCGCCTGGCCGGCGGGGCTCGAGCAGGCGATCGGCAAGAAGAAGGTGTTTCTGAGCGCCGTGTTCAACGGGATCACGCTCGGAGGACTCTATTTTCTCGTCGCCAGCGGTTTCACCTTGATTTTCGGCCTGTTGCGCAACGTCAATCTGGCGCATGGCTCGCTTTACCTGCTGGGCGGCTACGTCGGCTATAACACCATCGCCTGGACGGGGTCGTGGCTGGTTGGTCTCATCGTCGCGTTCGCCGCCTCCGGTCTGGTCGGAATCGCCTTACAGGTGCTGGTCTTTCGGCGGATGGAGGGTCAGGAGCTGCGCCAGACGATGGTCACGATCGGCATTTCGATCGTGATGGCGGACTTGATGCTGTGGATCTTCGGCGCGGACTTCTACCAGATCATGGCCCCGAAGTGGCTCGCCGGTCCGCTGACCCTGCCCTTCGTCACCGCGATCAAATCGTCCGGCGAGGCGGTCTACCTCAGCTACCCGATCGTTCGTCTGGCGATTCTCGCCGCTTCGATTGTCGTTGGACTCGCCATCTGGCTTGCGCTCAACCAGACCCGCATCGGCATGATCATTCGCGCCGGCGTCGACGACCGGGAGATCCTGGCCGCGACAGGCATCCCGATCCAGCATGTCTTCGTGATCGTGTTTGCGCTCGGCGCCGGTTTGGCCGGGATAGCCGGGGTGGTCGGGGGAACGTTTCAGTCCGTGGCGCCGGGCGAGGATACGCGCTTCCTGCTGGCGTCGCTGATCGTCGTCATTGTCGGCGGGGTGGGGTCGATCCCGGGCGCGGCGCTCGGCGCTGTGCTGGTGGGCCTCGCCGAACAGCTGGGTTCCGTCTACATCCCCACCTACGCGATTGTCGTCACGTTTCTCATCATGGTGCTCGTGCTGGCCGTTCGGCCGCAGGGCCTTCTGGCGAGGCGCTGAGCGATGGCGCTGGCCAGCGACTCCAATCGACCGCAAGCCGGCGGCGCTCATGCGGGCGCGGCTCCCGCCGGCGCAGGGCTCGCGGATTGGGCGCAAAAGATTCATCCCGCCGCGGCGCTCGTCGCGATCATTCTCTTATTCATGCCGGCCCTCGCCAATAGTTTCTGGCTGTTCCAGATTTTCTCCTGGTCCTTCATTTTGGGGATGATCGGGCTGAGCGTGATGTTCCTTGCCGGCTACGGCGGGATGGTGAGCCTCATGCAAATGACGGTCGCCGGGGTGGCCGCTTACGCGTGCGCGATTTTCGGCGTCAGCGCCAGTCCCGCGGTCAACCTGGGTTGGCCGTGGTGGCTCGCGGCGCCGGTCGCGCTGGCGACGGGGACCGCATTCGGCGCGCTCGCCGGCGCGCTCGCGGTGCGCACCGATGGCATCTACACGATCATGATCACGCTGGCGATCGCGGCGGCCTTCTTTTATTTCACCAACGAGAACTACGCGATTTTCAACGGCCACACCGGCATCAACGCGGTCGCCGCGCCGCATTTTCTCGGCGTCGATTGGCACGCCGCGATCCCGTTCTATTATCTCACTCTGGCGATCGCGGCGGCGTGTTATTTCGCGGTCCTGTATCTATCCAAGGCTCCCTTTGGACTTGCGCTCCAGGGGGTGCGGGACAACCCGCGGCGCATGGCGGCGCTGGGCTTCAACGTGACCGCCCATCGGGTCGCGGCTTACGCGTTCGCTTCGTTCCTCGCGTCCCTCGGCGGCGTCCTGCTCGTCTGGATGAATGGTGAGATCGCGCCCAGCACCGCGGGCGTCGACGCGGCGATCGACATCCTTGTCATCGCCGTGGTCGGCGGCGTGACGCGGCCGATCGGCCCGTTCGTCGGCGCCCTCCTTTATGCGATCCTGAAAGCATTCGCGATCGACCTCTTGGTCGCCGTCGGTCTCAACGGCGCCCGCTTCCGCATGCTGATCGGCCTTGGCTTTCTGGCGATCGTCCTCTTTTCGCCGGACGGCTTTGTCGGCCTCTGGGCGCGCTTTCGCGCGGCGTCCGGCGCAGCCGGGAAGATCCCGGGAGGCGCGGGCTCCCGCGATGGATAGCGTCGCTCAGCGCCTGTTCGCCGTCGGCTCCGCCAACGCGCTCGAGCTGCGCGGCGTGACGCGCTATTTCGGCGCCCTTGCCGCCCTTCTCGATGTTTCCATGACCGTGCGGCCGGGCGAGCGCCGCGGGGTTCTGGGATCGAACGGCGCGGGCAAGACCACCCTGTTCAACTGCATCACCGGCGACTTTCCGCCATCCTCGGGAACGATCCGCTTCTTCGGCGAGGACGTGACGGCCTTTCCCCCGCAGGAGCGAATCCGTCGCGGATTGCGCCGGACCTACCAGATTTCCGCTCTTTTTCCCCGCCTGTCGGTGCTCGACAACGTCTACCTCGCGTGCCGCGGGGTCTCGCGCGGCCGCTACTCGTTCATTCGGCCGCGCCGCAACGACGCGCTCGTCCATGCCGCCGAAAATCTTATCCAGGCGGTCCATCTGACGGCGATCCAGGACCGGTTTGTGGCGGACCTGGCCTATGGCCAGCAGCGTCAGCTCGAGATCGCGCTGGCGCTCGCGGGCGCGCCCCGCCTCATCCTGTTCGACGAGCCGGCGGCCGGGCTGTCGCCCGCCGAGCGGGCGGAGCTGATCGAGATCCTCTCCTCCCTTCCGGCGCATATCGGCTACATCATCATCGAGCACGACATGGACGTCGCGCTGCGCGTGGTCGAGCGCGTGACGATGATGCACAACGGACGGATCTTCAAGGAAGGCGGGCCGCAGGAGATCGAGGCGGATCCCGAGGTTCAGGAACTCTACCTTGGAGGCGGCCATGCGTGAGCCGCGCCGCGCCGACGCCGATGTGATGCTTCGGGTCAAGGGCCTCCACGTCTACTATGGCCGCTCGCACGCGCTGCAAGGCGTCGACTTGACGCTTGAGCATGGGGTGCTGTCGGTCGTCGGGCGCAACGGCATGGGCAAGACGACCCTCTGCAAGGCGATCATGGGGCTCACGCGCGCGTCGAGCGGCTCGATCCGCGTGCGCGGCCAGGAAATGGTGGGCCTTCCGCCGGCGCAAATCGCGCGCCATGGCGTCGGATACGTGCCGCAGGGCCGCAGGCTCTGGCGCTCGCTCACGGTCGACGAACATTTACGCATGACCGCGGCGAGGCAGTCCGGCGCCTGGACGGTCGAGCGTGTCTATGAGGCGTTCCCGCGCCTCGCGGAGCGGAGAAACAACAACGGCGCGCAACTCTCCGGCGGCGAGCAGCAGATGCTGGCGATCTCCCGCGCGCTGATGACCAACCCGCGGCTGCTGATCATGGACGAGCCGACCGAGGGCCTGGCGCCGGTGATCGTCGCGCAAGTCGAGGAGATGCTCGTTCGCCTCAGCGAGGAGAGCGACATGGCGATTCTCGTGATCGAGCAGAACATCGGGGTCGCGACCACCGTTTCCGAAAACGTCGCGATCATGGTCAATGGGAGGATCAACCGTATCATCGACTCGCGCCGGCTCGCCGGCGATCGCGATCTGCAGCAGAGCCTGCTCGGCGTCGGCCGCCGCTCCGGGACCGAGCCGGACCGCGGCGACGAAAGCCCGCGGGAGGCGGCGGCCGCTCCCTCCACCGCAAGGCCGGGGGCGGCGCCGATCAGGATTTACGTTTCCAACCCGGCGCCGCCGACGCGCTGGTCGCAGCCGGTCGCCAACGCCCAAATCGAGTCGAGCGCCCGGATCGCCTCGGTCAGTCCGGCGAGGATCGCCGCGGTCGCAAGGCAGCGTCCGGCGGCGGGCGCCGCGAGCCCCCCGGTCGTGCTCGTGGTCGGGACGCTCGACACGAAGGGAAACGAGTTGCGCTTCATCCGCGACCTTATCGTCGCGAGCGGCCTGCGGACCCGCCTGGTCGATGTCTCGACGAGCGGCAAGCCCGCCACCTGCGACGTCACGGCGCAGGAGATCGCGCTCAATCATCCCCGCGGGGGCGCCGCCGTGTTCGGCCGCGAGCGCGGCGCTTCGGTCGCCGCCATGGCGGAAGCGTTCGAAGCCTGGACCAGGCGCCAGGGCGACATCGCGGGCATGATCAGCGCGGGCGGTTCGGGCGGCGCCTCGATTGTCGCGCCGGGCATGCGCTCTCTTCCGATCGGCGCGCCCAAGGTGCTCGTCTCCTCGATCGCCTCCGGCGATGTCAGCCGCTACGTCGGCCCGACCGACATCACGATGATGTATTCGGTCACCGACGTTCAGGGCCTGAACGCCATCTCGCGCCAGGTGCTGGCGAACGGCGCTCAGGCGCTGATCGGAATGGTGAAGGCGCGCCTCAGCGAGCGCAAGGAAGCGGCGACCGGAAGAGCGCGCCCCCTTCCCTCGGTCGGGCTCACCATGTTCGGCGTGACGACGCCTTGCGTGCAGCAGATCACGGCGGCGTTGGCGGCGGACTGGGAGTGCCTCGTCTTTCACGCGACCGGCGTCGGCGGGCGCTCCATGGAGAAGCTCGTCGATTCGGGTCTCGTCTCGGCCGTCATCGACGTGACGACGACTGAAGTCGCCGACATGCTGGCAGGCGGCGTGCTGGCGGCCGACGAGGACCGTTTCGGCGCAATCATCCGGACGCGGACGCCTTACGTCGGCTCGGTTGGCGCGCTGGACATGGTCAATTTCGGTCCCATCGACACCGTCCCCGCCGCCTGCAAGGACCGGCTTTTGCACGCGCACAACCCGCAAGTGACGCTCATGCGCACGACCGCCGCCGAGAACGATCGGATCGGCGCCTGGATCGGCGAACGGCTCAATCGGATGGACGGGCCGGTCCGCTTCTTCCTGCCCGAGCTCGGCGTCTCCGCGCTCGATGCGCCGGGCCAGGCGTTCCATGATCCGCAGGCCGACGCCGCCCTGTTCGCCGCGCTCGAACGGACCGTGCGCCAGACCGCGAGCCGGCGACTGATCCGGGTCAGACGCCATATCAACGATCCCGAATTCTCCGCCGCCGTTGTCGCAGCGTTTCGGACGCTGCACGGGCAGCCGGCGGCGCGACGGCGCGCGGCGAGGCAGCAATGACCGCCTTCGATCGATCGGCTTTGATGGACAAGTTTCGCGCCATGGCGGCGCGCGGCGAGCCGATCGTCGGCGGCGGGGCGGGCGTCGGCTTGTCGGCCAAATGCGAGGAAGCAGGCGGCGCCGATCTCATCGTCATCTACAATTCCGGCCGCTACCGCATGGCGGGTCGCGGCTCGCTCGCCGGGCTCCTCGCTTATGGCGACGCCAATGCGATCGTCGTCGACATGGCGCGCGAGGTTCTGCCGGTCGTCAAGCGCACGCCGGTGCTGGCCGGCGTCAATGGCACCGACCCGTTCCGGCGCATGGATGTCTTTCTCGATGAGATCAAGGCGCTAGGCTTCACAGGCGTGCAGAACTTCCCGACTGTGGGCCTCATCGACGGCCTCTTGCGCGTCAATCTCGAAGAGACCGGAATGTCCTACGGCCTCGAAGTCGATATGATCGCGAAGGCGCACGAGAAAGACATGTTGACCACGCCCTATGTCTTCAACGCGGGCGAGGCGGAGGCGATGGCCAAGGCCGGCGCCGACATCATCGTCTGCCATCTCGGATTGACCACCGGCGGCGCGATCGGCGCCCAGACCGCGCCCAAGCTTGCGGACTGTCCCGCCTTGATCGACGCCTGGGCCGGCGCGGCGATGAAAGTCCGGTCCGATATTCTGGTGCTGGCGCACGGCGGCCCGATCGCCGAGCCGGCCGACGCCGATTACATCATGAAATCTACCAAGATTTGCCACGGATTCTACGGCGCTTCGTCGATGGAGCGCCTGCCGGTCGAAACCGCGCTGACCGAGCAGGTCCGCCGATTCAAGTCGATCGGCCGCAAGTGACATGAGAGACCGGGCCGCACGGGAACGAGCGGCTTGCGAAGGGAGGAATGGGAAATGTCGGGGCTCTTGATCGGGACTCTGATCCTCTGGCTGATCATCGCGATCATCGTCGTGGCCGTCGCCGTCTATGTGGTCAACTGGCTCTATCATCGCTCGTCGAAAGAGGTCTCGTTCGTCCGCACCGGATTTCTCGGCGAACGGGTGGTGATCAACGGCGGCGCCTTCGTCCTGCCGTTCATCCACGACTTCACTCCCGTCAATATGAACGTGCTGCCGATGCAGATCGTGCGCCAGAAGGGCGACGCTGTCATCACGCGCGACCGGATGCGCATCGACATCGAGGCCGACTTTTACGTCCGCGTCCAGGCCACGCGCGAGGCGGTGTCGATCGCCGCCGCGACCCTTGGCCGGCGCACGCTCGAGCCCGAGCGGCTGCATGCTTTGTTGTCCGGCAAGTTCGTCTCCGCCCTGCGCTCCGTCGCCTCGGAGATGACGATGGAGCAGATGCACGAGCAGCGCGGCGAATATGTCGCGCGCGTGAAAGCCGCGGCGCAAGAGGCGCTGGCCCAGAACGGTCTTGAGCTCGAGTCGGTCGCGATCACCGACCTCGACCAGACCGACCTCGAGTTCTTCAATCCCTCGAACCGTTTCGACGCCGAGGGCCTGACCCGGCTGATGGAGGACATCGAGGACCGCCGCAAGCTGCGCAACGATATCGAACAGGATTCGATGATCAAGATCCGCACCCGCAATCTGGAGGCGGAGCGGCAGGCGCTCGACATCGAGCGCGACAGCGAAGCGGCGCGGCTGGCTCAACAGCGCGACATCGAGGTGAGGCGCGCGGTCCAGCGCGCCGAGGTCGCCCGCGAACGCGCTTTGCGCGAGACCGAGG
>DATNBG010000581.1:0-7569 GCA_035572075.1 Roseiarcus sp.
CGGCAACTGCCGATGAACGTAATAGGTCGGATCGCGCAGCTGCCGGGCGAGCGCGGGCAGCATCTCGCGATAGACTTCGAGGAAGCCGTGGTAGGGCGGCGGGCAGTCGGCCTTGATCGCCTCGTGCAGGGCCGGCAGCGCGTGATAGGGCACGGTCGGGAACATGTGATGCTCGACGTGGTAGTTCATGTTCCAGTAGACGAAGCGGCTGAACGGATTGATGTACATGGTGCGGGAGTTCAGCCGGTGGTCGAGGACGTCGTCGGCGAGCCCGATGTGCTGGGCGAAACCGGTGAGGATATGGTGCCAGGCGCCGTAGAAGCGCGGCAGGCCGATCAGCATCAACGGCAGGATCGAGCGCATCGCGACGCAGGCGAGAAGCGTCAGCGCGTAGATCGCGATCCATACCCGCGCGACGAAAACGACCTTCGGCCGCTCGGCTTCGGGCACGAAGTCCTTCTCCTCCTCGGTCAGCCTGCCGCCGGCGTGGCGCACCATGTCGAGGAGCGCCTTCGGCGCGTCGGGGATGCCGACAAACGCGCCGATCATCTTGGGGACGTTCGGCGGACGGGGAGTGATGATCTCCGGATCGCGGCCGATGATGATGGTGTCGGTGTGGTGGCGGGTATGGCTCCAGCGCCAGATCGTCGGATTGCGGATCATGAAGAAGCAGGCGAGCTGATAGACCGCGTCGTTCTTCCACTGGGTCTGGAAGGCGGTGCGGTGGCCGCATTCGTGCCAGCGGCTGTCGCCGCCGGAGCCGTAGAGAACGCCGTAGACGGCGAAGAACGGCACGCACTGCCAGGAGCCCCAGAAATAAGCGCCGAGCGCGCCGGTCACGATCAGGCCGCCGATCCACAGGATCGTGTCGCGGGTCGCCGGATGGTCGCTGCGCTTCATCAATTCCTTCATGCGGGCGCGCGGGATATCGGTGCGATACCATCTCGCATTGGCCAGGCCCGCGGCCACCGCCCGCGCATTCTCAGGGCCCGATAGCGAATAATCGCGGGGAAACCCTTCGACGCCCATTTCCGTCGCTCCTCGTTCCTTGCGGCCGTCCATTCACGTGCGGATCACGTGGTCCGTCACTTCCTCGATGGTTGTATCCTTTTTTGCGGCCTCGAACACCTTCGTCCCATGGCTCATGACGACGAAACGGTCGCACACCATGAAGGCATGATAAAGGTTGTGGGTCACCAGCACGCTGGACGTCCCCTCTTTCTTGAGGTCGCGAACGTAGCCGAGCAGGTGCTCGGTCTCCCGCACCGAGAGCGCCGAGGTCGGCTCATCGAGCAGCAGGATATTGCGCTTGAAGTAGACGGCGCGGGCGATCGCGACCGCCTGCTTCTGGCCGCCCGAAAGGAAGCCGACCTCCTTGCGCGGATTGTCGATGCCCGAAATCTGCACCGCGCCGCCGAGCACCTCGATGGCGATGTCCTCCATCCGCTGCTGGTCCATAAATCCGAAGCGGTCGACGATCTCCCGCCCCATGAAGATGTTGCGGGTGATCGACATCGAATCGACGAGCGCGATGTCCTGGTAGATCGTCTCGATCCCGGCGGCCTCCGATTCCGTTCGGCTGTTGAGGGTCGCCGGCTTCCCGTTGATCAGGATCTCGCCCGACGTCGGCGGATTGATGCCCGAGATCATCTTGACCAGCGTCGATTTTCCGGCGCCGTTGTCTCCGAGCAGGCCGACGACCTCCGCCCTGCCGATATAGAAATTCATCCTGTCGAGCGCCATGAGCGACCCGTAGCGCTTGCAGATATCGCGCAACTCAAGGAGGGGCGTCTGCGCAGGCTCCAGTCCCGCGATCGGCTGGTCGACGGGCACGCGGTCCCGGGCGCCGAGATGCTGCAAGCCGTCGTGCATGGACGTCACGCTCATGTCCTCGAATTGCGAATCGCGGTGTTCATGATGACCGCAATGACGATCAGCGCGCCGACGAACATGTCGAAGTAGAAGCCCGGCGCCTGCACCAGGAGGAGGATGTCCTGGATCGTGAAGACGAGCGCGGCGCCGAGGACGATGCCCAGGATCGAGCCGCGGCCGCCGGTCAGCGCGGCCCCCCCGATGACGCAGGCGGCGATCGAGGTCAATTCCATGCCCAGCCCGCCGCCCGGCTGGATCGAGCCCACGCGCGTCGCGGCGATCACCCCGGAAAGCGCGGCCATGAAACCGGCGATGGCGAAGGCGATGACCTTGGTGCGAACCGGGTTGACGCCAATCGCCACCGCAGCATTGCGGTTGCCGCCGACGGCGAAGAAATGGTTGCCGAGCCGGTGGCGGTGAAGGAGGAAGTAGAAGATGACCGAGAACACGCCGAACCATATGATCATCGACGAGAGGATCCCCCATTCGCCGCCGAATATGGTCATGAACGGCTCGGTCGGCTTGAAGCGCAGCGAGGTCGCGCCGTGATAGAGCAGCGTCGCGCCGCGCCACAGCAGCATTCCGCCGAGCGTGGTGATGAACGATGGAATGGCGAACTTCAGCGTGATCGCGGCATGAAAGCATCCGATCAGGGCGCCGAGCGCAAGCGCGACGGCCATGCCGACGAACGGGGCGAGCATGCTTGCGTGGGGCGCGCCCTGATCGCCGCCAAGCTGGTTCGACAGCGTCGCCGCGACGATCGACAGAAACGAATATAGCGCGCCCACCGACAGATCGAATTCGCCGGCGATCATCAGGACGCCCACGCCAAGCGCCATCAGCCCGAGCGGGGCGATCGACTTCAGCGTGACCGCAATGTTGGCTGGAAGCAGATACCGGAAAGTGTCGGGGAACGCGAGGCCGGCGGCGATGCACACGGCTTGCACAATGACGAACATCGCCGCGATCCCGCCTTCGGGGCTGTCGCGGATCCAGTCGGAGAGCTTGGTCAGGGCCGGCCGCGCGTTATGCGCAAGGACGGCGCGCCGGATGTGCTCCGATTGACTGATCGTCATGCCACGCTCCTCGCGAGCGTCATTGGGGGTCCCCGGCGGGACGGTCCGGCTTGAGGCGGACCGTCCCGCGTTATTCTCCTGCCGGCAAGCCCGGTCAAATTAACGAACCGGTCCTGCCCACTTCACCGCATTTTCGTAGTTTGTCTTGTCGATCAAGCCGGTCCCCCCGGTGTCCATGTCCGAGGGATAAAGACCGTACTTGATATTCAAGGCGAGCTGGGTCACCGCGAAATACCCCTGGGAGTAGGGCTGCTGGTCGACGGCCGCGATCAGGCTGCCGTTCTTGATGTCGTCGAGAATCTCCTTCGAGACGTCAAATCCCCCTGCCGGAATCTTGAGCCCCGCGTCTTTGATCGCCTGCGCCGCCTGACTTGTCGGCGTCTGGCCGAGACCGATGACGGCGGCGGTCTTCGGATGGCCGATCAGGTACTGCGTCATCATGTTGAGCGCCTGGGCG
The DNA here is from genome assembly GCA_035572075.1 of Roseiarcus sp. Classification (GTDB taxonomy): domain Bacteria; phylum Pseudomonadota; class Alphaproteobacteria; order Rhizobiales; family Beijerinckiaceae; genus Roseiarcus. The sequence goes on from DATNBG010000581.1 coordinate 3,406, forward strand.
TGATCGTTGCCGGTGCCCAGCATTTCGCTGGTCGCGCCGATCTCGGAGAGCGCCTTCTGCACGCCCTCGTGCCGCAGGATGGCGTAGGTCGCCTCGGGGGCCTCGACCGGGGTAAACACCTTGTCGCCCTTCTTCAAATGGCCCTCGGCGATGATCCGCTTGCCGAGAACATAGCCGGACGCGATGAAGTTCTGGCCCATGAAGGCCATGCGGCAGGAGCTGCCCGGCGCGCCGTGGCGCGAGTCGTCGATGTTGAAGGTGACGACCGGAATGCCCTCGGCCATCGCCTTGCACATGTCGTCCTTGTAGGCGTTGTCGTCGGCGATGTTGATCGCGATACCGCTCACCTTGTTGGCGATGCCGGTTTCAAGAATCGTCTTTTCCCGCTCCTGGTTTTCCTCGCCGAACTGGATGTCGAGCTTGACGCCCTGCTGCTGGGCGGCGTCCTTGGCGCCGTTGACGACGGCCTCGAAGAAGGCGTTGGACGACTGCGACCACGGGATAAGGAGGATACTGATCTTCGACCATTCGGCCTTGTGATCGGCGTCAACGGCGCCGGCGGCAAAGGCGCCGAACAGCGACAGAGCGACGCCCATCGCGGACGCGGCCATCAGCTTGGTTAGGGATGTCATGCGTTTCCTCACAATTTGCGGCCTGAGTTTTCTCGGAGGGCTAGGCCGCGACCGCCCCAATTTGACCGACTGACCGGCGCAGTCAATCCGTCAAATTCTGCGATCGGGCCGCCATGCCGCGCGCGCCGCGCCCCCCGCCCCGCTTCGCGGCCGTCGGGAATGACGGGGCCCCCGTCAACGCTCAAGAAGCCCCTTTTCCACGAACTCGCGATTGAGCTTCATCGACGCCTCCAGCGTCTCTCAATCGGCGCCCGTCCAGCGAAGCGAAGCGCGACGAGCAATCTCGAGACGCTTTTTCCATGACCCGGCCAGCAGCGCTGGGCTCTCGCCTGCTCGGCCAGGAATCCCTAAGCCGTGTGAAAGGCCTGAGATATCGCCGCGCGACGGAGCCGAACATGCCAACTCGCCTTTCTACGCCGCCATGAGCGCGCCGGCCGGCCGGCGGCGCTGGCCGCGCCAGAAGAGCGAGGCGACGATCAGGAAATTGAACGCGTTCCACATGACCCCGTTGAGGAACGCCATGCGGTAGGAGCCGGTGATGTCAAAGATCAGGCCGGAGAAATAGCCGCCGAACGCCATGCCGAGAATGGTCGCCGAGACGACGATCCCGATCGCCGCGCCCGCCCGGCGGGGCGGCAGAAGCTCGCGGCAGATGACCGCATACATCGGCACGATGCCGCCCTGAAACAGGCCGAACAGGCCGGAGACGACGAAGAGCGCCATGAGCCCGTTGAAATAGAGATAGAGCAGGAGCGCCGCGCCCTGCATGGCGGAGCCGATGAGCAGCGTCGCCGTGCCCCCGATCGCGTCGGCGACGAAACCCGAGCCCACCCGCGAGACGATGCCGAGCATCATCATCAGGGACAGCATCTCAGCGCCGCGCGCGACGCCATAGCCGAGATCGCCGCAATAGGCGACCAGATGGACCTGCGGCATCGACATCGCGGCGCAGCAGGAAAAGCCGGCGAGAACCAGGAGGACGAGCAAGAGGCGCGGGGAAACGCCCACGTCGGCGCGCGCGGCCTCGGTCGCCGCCTCCGCCTCATCGAACACAGCCTCAGCGGGTCTGCGGCGCATCGCGGCCGCGAGCGGCAGGACAGCGACAGCGACGAGGACGCCGATGCCGGCGTAGGTCGTCCGCCAGCCGATCAGCGGGATCGCAAGGCTCATGAGAAAGGGCCAGATCGTTCCGGCGAGGTAATTGCCGGCGGCGACGACGACGACCGCAAGCCCCCGGCGCCTGACGAACCAATGCGAAATGTCCGCCATCAGGGGCGCGAAGCCTGTTCCCGAGCCCAGCCCGATCAGCGCATGGGCCGCGGTGAAGACGGCCAGGTTCGGGGCGTAGCCGGCGAGGACGAAACCCGCGCCCAGGGCGACGGCAGAGATGATCAGGGGCGGGACGATGCCGTAACGGTCAGTCATCCGGCCGATCCCGATGGTCGAGACGGCGAGCGCGCACATCATGACCGTATAGGGGAGCGAGGCGGACGCGCGGTCGACGCCGAAGTCGGCCTGCGCGGGCGGCAGGACCACGATCACCGCCCACATGCTGACCCCGATCAGGGTCGCGAGGATGAGCGACAGGCCAAGCCGGGTGAAGGCGTAAGGACCGTCGGGAGCGTATCGACTGGCCTCCGCGGGGAGGGTCGCGAACTGGTTCATCGCGCAAACTTGCGCCATGGGGACAGCGATAGCAAATACTGCAATAATGGAACGCCTGAGAGGGGTCGCGCGTTAACCTGGGTTAAAGCGGGTTGACTTTACGGCGCCACGATGGCGAAAGCCTGCAATTGCGGCGAACGTCCGACTTGGTGTACGTGTGGCTTTGCGCTGCGCCCAGGGGACAATGTTGAGCAAGCCTGTCACACCGCTTCTGGATCAAGTCGGGTCGCCCGCCGATCTGCGCAAGTTGAAGGAGAGCGATCTTCATCAGCTCGCCGATGAATTGCGCGCCGAGACGATCAGCGCGGTCTCGGTCACTGGCGGACATCTGGGCGCGGGCCTCGGCGTGGTCGAACTCACCGTCGCGCTCCATTATGTGTTCGACACGCCGAACGACCGGATCGTGTGGGACGTGGGGCACCAGGCCTATCCGCACAAGATCCTGACCGGCCGCCGCGACCGAATCCGAACCTTGCGGCAGGGCGGAGGCCTGAGCGGTTTCACCAAGCGCGTGGAAAGCGAATATGACGCGTTCGGGGCGGCCCATTCCTCGACCTCGATCTCGGCCAGCCTCGGCATGGCGGTGGCGCGCGATCTGGCGCATCGGACCAATCATGTGGTCGCGGTGATCGGCGACGGGGCGATGTCGGCGGGGATGGCGTACGAGGCGATGAACAACGCCGGCGCGCTCGGAAAGCGGCTGATCGTCATCCTCAACGACAACGACATGTCGATCGCGCCGCCGACCGGGGCGATGTCGGCCTATCTCGCGCGCCTCGTCTCGGGCCACGCCTATCGTTCGCTGCGCGGCGCGGCCAAGCAGCTCGCCCGCCGCATGCCCCGATTCTTCTACGACAAGGCGAAGCGGACCGAGGAATACGGCCGCGGGTTCTGGACCGGAGGCACGCTGTTCGAGGAGCTCGGCTTCTATTACGTCGGGCCGATCGACGGCCACAATCTCGACCACCTGCTGCCGATCCTGAAGAATGTGCGGGGCATGCAGAACGGCCCGGTGCTGGTGCATGTGGTGACCAAGAAGGGCAAGGGCTATCCGCCCGCGGAGGCCGCCGACGACAAGTACCACGGCGTCTCGGCGTTCGACGTCATCACCGGCGCCCAGTCCAAGCCCAAGAGCAACGCGCCCACCTATACCCGGGTGTTCGGCGAAGCGCTGGTCGAGGCCGCCAGGCTGGACGAGAAGATCGTCGGCATCACCGCCGCCATGCCCGACGGGACGGGGATCGATCGCCTGAAGAAGGCTTTCCCCGAGCGCACGTTCGACGTCGGCATCGCCGAACAGCATGCGGTCACCTTCGCCGCCGGGCTGGCGACCGAAGGCTTCAAGCCGTTCTGCGCCATCTATTCGACCTTCCTTCAGCGCGCCTACGACCAGACGGTGCACGACGTGGCGATCCAGAACCTGCCGGTGAGGTTTGCGATCGACCGGGCGGGGCTGGTCGGCGCGGATGGCGCGACCCACGCGGGCGCCTTCGACGTCGCCTATCTCTCCTGCCTGCCGAACATGACGGTGATGGCGGCGGCCGACGAGGCCGAGCTCGTCCATATGGTCGCGACCGCCGCCGCCCACGATTCGGGCCCGATCGCGCTGCGCTATCCGCGCGGCGAGGGCGTCGGGGTCGAGATGCCGGAGCGCGGCGAGCCGCTCACGATCGGCAAGGGGCGGGTGGTGCGCGAAGGCTCGCGGATCGCGATCCTGTCGCTCGGCGCCCGCCTCGCCGAGGCCCTGAAGGCGGCGGAGGACCTCGCGGCGAGGGGCCTGTCGACCACGGTCGCCGACGCGCGCTTCGCCAAGCCCCTCGACCGCGAGCTCATTCTCAGGCTCGCTTCGACGCACAAGCTGCTCATC
>DATNBG010000582.1:0-4051 GCA_035572075.1 Roseiarcus sp.
CCCGTCGCAGCCGCCGCCTCTTTCGTGACCGCGCCGAGGATCGCATGCGACACAGAGCGCGGCGGCAGCGCCGCCGGCGAGATATGGGCGAGCGCGGTCAATTCGGGATCGATCTCGAGCCGGTCAAGGGCGACGAAGCCCGCCTCGAGCGCCCAGTTCTGCTCGATCGCGCGCTCACCCGTCAGGCGCCAGTTGATGTAGTCGTAGGAGCCGAACACGGTCGCGATCCGGGCGAAATTCTCCGGCTCATGGCGTTCGATCCAGCGCAGCTTGGCGAGGACGAGCTGCTGGTTGACGCCGTTGCCGGCCTTCTTGAGGAAGCGCAAGGGATCGATCTCGGCCTTGAGGTCCTCGACCTCGGCGCCGCACCGGCCGTCGCTCTGCTGGATCGAGGGGCGGATGAGGCGGCCTTCGGCGTCGAGCAGCACGACGGCGGGCAGCATGCCCGTCACGCCGACGGCGGCGATGGCGCGCGTGTCGATTCCGCGCTCGCGGAACTCCGCGAGGATCGCGCACACGTTGCTCCACCATTCCTCGGGATCCTCCTCCGCCCATCCCGGCTTCGGCGTCCTGAGCGAGACGGGCCGCGAGGCGATCGCCAGAACCTTGTCGGGAAGCGCAATCAGGATGCCGATGGTCGACGTCGTGCCGATGTCGAGACCGAGAAACGCCTGCATCGCCGGCGCCTGGTCAGCGCGCGCCAGAGCGGCGCGCCGGCGCCGGTCCGGACCGGGCCGCGCAGGCGTGGCCGCTTCCGTCGCGATGAAGGCTCGTCATCCCCGCCCTGTCGTTGCGGCGAGCATAGAGGCGCAGCCAAACAATTTCAAACAGGCGCAAGACCAGGTAGTGTCTCAGTTTGAAATTTGCTTGCGCATCGGGAAAAAGTTCCCCACATTCTGAGCGTAGCAACGAACGGCGGCGAATCGCGTGCCCAGCGCCGTGGAAATTTCGGGGGACATTTGCGCTGCCGGCGCGGCGTTGGCGGGATTGATCCTCGTTTTCATTGGCGCGGCCTCCACGAGCTATGACGCGTATGAACGGCAAGAGCAGCACGCTGTCCGCGTGCGCTATCAAACGAGGGCGTGGATCGCCTTTGTGGGTTTTGCATTTTCATTGCTGGCGGTCCCGACCGCACTGGCCGCCAAATGGTTTTCAATCTCGTGCGTGTCGTTATTAGCGCTGGCACTCCTTCTAATCGCGCTCGTTTTTGCTCTTTTCGCGGCGCTTTTGGCAGTCAGGGATATTCAATAAATGGCGCTTACTCTGGAAGCGGAGCAACGTCTTGAAGCCGTCGGCCTCGTTGCCCTGTTTGATAAATACGAAGGAGATTGGCTAGCTCTTGCTGCGCAAACCAAGTCCTTTGTGAAGGGAAACTTTCCTGCCGGATCTAAAATTCGGAGGGACGATGTGGCCAAAGCGTTCTTGCCTATTTTGGAGGTTCATGAGATTCTCCGGGACGAGCTGGACGCTAACAAATTACGCGGAAAATTCTGGATCAAGGATTTCGGCGATTTGATTATCGACCGAACCTGGGATCGCCTGGACGGAGGAAGCACATGACAGACGGCCAGAGAATCGCAAAAGCAGAAGAGCTAGTGTCCAACGTGCTGGTTAAGACGTTCAATCAGAAAATCGACGCGCACAAATTGCATGAAGTAGCGCAAAAGGTCGCGAAGGCCGTTAAGGTAACGCCCCCGTCCACGCCTCCTAAGCGGGCGGCTTAATCTCTTTATTTCCCGTAAGGGCCGCGCGCGCATGCCTAGCGTTTAGCATAACACGGGACATGGTGGGCGGGTGGGGCGCGTCAAGAGCGCTTGATTTCAAACTGAGACACTACCCAAGACAAGACAAAGCAAGCGCGGCGGGGCGGAGCACCACCCTCAGGCCGGCGCCTTCGCGGCGGCCGGACGAATGGACTTCACCTTGTCCATGAATTCGCGCACCCGCGCGGGATCGACGAGATTGTCGAAGCGGCCGTCGGCCTTGAACGCCGTGCCGACCACGGCCCCGTCGGCGACCTTGAGCTGGCGCTCGACATTGTCGACCCGGCAGCCGGTGTTGCACAGCACGATCGTGTCAGGAACGGCTTTCTTGATCTCGGCCATCAGCTGCGTGTCGGTCTCGGCGCCGGCGGTGAGCCCCGAGACGCAGAGCGCGTCGGGGCGGTTGTTGAAGACGGTGGTGCGCGCGATGTCGATAGGCGTGCGCGAGCCGAGATAGGAAGCCGCCTCCGGCACGATATTGAACAGCACGCGCAAGTCCGGAGCGAGCGCCGCGCGGCGGCGCATGGTCTCGCCGGCATTGGTGTTCCAAAGCCCGAAATCGCTGGCGTAGACCCCGGTGACGATCTCGCGCATGAATTGCGCGTCGGTCGCCGCGGCAAGCTCGATCGAGGCGATCGGGTCCCACAGGACGTTGACGCCGTAGGGAACCCGGATCGCCCGGCGGAGCTCGCCGATCACCCGCGCCATCGCGGCGGTCGTCTCCGGCTTCACTTTGGTCAGATAGGGCAGGCTGAACTCGTTGGAGAACATCACCCCGTCGACGCCGCCCGCCTGCAAGCCTTCGAGATCGCGCGCGGCGAGTTCGACCACCTTCGCCATCCCCCCGGCGCGGTCGTAACCGGGGTCGCCCGGCAGCGCCTGAAGATGGCACATGGCGATGATCGGCTTCGGCGTCCCAAACATGTCGCACAGCCAGTTCATTCGCGTCTCCGATCCCCCGCCCGTCCGCCGCGCCCGATGTCACCGGCGCGGGCCGCCGTCACGGCGCCGCGGGCGCTGCGGGACCCGCGACGGACGGACGCGCCATATACATGTTTTGTTTTTGTGCGTTCAACACCGTTTCGTTCGCAAATGGACACGGCTCTGCGCAGCCTGCCGCGGCGGCGACATCTCGCCCCCCGCCCGTCACAGCGCGCCGTGCTCGATCCTCTCGGCGGAATCGAGAATGTCGAGCAGCGCCGGCCGGAGCCGCTTCAGTTCCGCGATGTGGCTCGACGACAAGAGGGCGAGGCGGCGTTCCGCCTTGTCGGTGAGTTCGAGGAGGACGCGGCGCCGGTCGTTCGCATCGGGCGCACGCCTGATCAGCCCCGCTTCCTCCAGCCGGTCGGCGAGTTCGACCGCGCTCTGATGCCGCACAAGCAGTCTCTCCGCCAGATATCCGACCGTGGTCGCGGAATCCTCGCGCGCGCCCTTGAGCGCCAGCAGGGCCTGATGCTGGCGGGCCGTCAGCCCAGCGCGCGCCGCCGCCGCCTGGCTGAACCCCAGGAAGCGCCGGATCAGGTAGCGCAGTTCCGCGAGCAGCCGGTAGTCGCGCTTGCTCGGCCTTCGCGCCCGCGCGCCCGCCGCGGCCCGTCTTATGTCCATGTCCGGCTCCCCGCTTGCGTTTAATATGTCGGAATGCGATATAGGGCGCGCCGCGAAAAGGGGAACCCGGTTTTTCGCGGAAAAGCGCGCCAAGCCAAGGGATCAAGGGCCTGCCAGCTCCTCCGTCGAGGAGCGGCGAGGCTCCATGGAAACGTTCAGGGGACCCCCGCCGCGTCCCTCTCTTGGAATCCGAAGCCCGAAATGACCGCATCTTCCGCCACGGCGCAGGACCCGACTGCGCCGCGCCACTTCGCCGACCGGCCCGTGCATGAACTCGGCGATTTCACCGTCGGCCCGCGCGTGCTGTTCGTCTCCGCGATCGCGGTCATGGTCGGGATCGGCGGCGTCGTCTCGGGCGTGATCCTGCTCAAGCTGATCCGCCTGGTCGCCAACCTCGCCTATTTCGGCAAGTTCAGCCTCGCCGACGCGCCGCTCGGCCATTCGCCGCTCGGCCTGTTCGCCGCGCTGGTGCCGGTCGCCGGCGCGCTCGTTATCGGCCTGATGGCCCGCTTCGGCAGCGAGAAGATCCGCGGCCACGGAATCCCTGAGGCGATCGAGGCGATCCTGCTCGGGCGCAGCCGGCTCGATGTGAAGGTCGCCATTCTCAAGCCGCTTTCGTCGGCCGTCTCCATCGGCACCGGCGGCCCGTTCGGCGCGGAGGGGCCGATCATCATGACCGGCGG
>DATNBG010000583.1:0-8795 GCA_035572075.1 Roseiarcus sp.
CGCTCAGCGCGTCTTCCGTTGAAGCATTCTCGCGAACCGGGCGCATCCTCAGCGCGGGAAAGGTTCGCCCATAGCAAGCCTCGAAGCCTCGGCAGGATTCCTCGAACCGCCGGACGAGGCCGAAAAAGGGAAGCGAGCGCAAGAAGTCGCGGACCTCTCGAAGGTCCTCCGGACGAGCGACCGCGTCTGCGATATTCGCGACGCGAAACGAAGCTTGCGACAGATGGATGACCTGATAGTCGCGCACCGGCACGCCGGGAGTCTCCAGCGCCCAGTCCACATAGTCCTTGAAACTGAGGTTGCGAGCCATGGCGTGATCCGGCTGCGCCGGGTCGCGCTTCGCGAAGGAATAGACCGACCGCGCCCTGTCGATCGGGTGACGGAGGAACACAATCGGAAAGAATCGTCCGCGGGCGGGAGACGGCCGGGCCTTGTGCGAGGAGATCGCGCGGATGCCGGGATTGGCCCTGGCGAAAGCGGCGATGTCATGGTTGGACAGCCGAATCTGCTCGGGAGCGCCCTCGCAGACCGCCCATTTGTGCCCATAGGACTCCGCCAGATTTTTCTCCACGCTGGTCCCGGCGTTCTTGTAAATGTGGTAGTGGACCAGGAGCGGTTTTCCAAATCTTCCCGCCGGTCTTGCTATGATTTCCGGCAGTTTTCCGATGATCCCCATTTCCGCCCGCCCCGCTCGGAGAGGAGGCGCGGACCGCGAGACGAAAGCCGGCGCTTTTTTCGCGCCGGCTCAAGACGGCGCCCCGCCTCGTTTCGCCTGCCGCCCAGCCCCCTGAGCGCGGATTAGCCTTTCATTGCTGCTTCGTGCGCCGCAATAGGTAGAAGTACCTATTGTGGACGAATCTCGAGCCTGATGGGCCCCCGCCGAGGGCTGGCCGAACTGGCGGGCGCGAGCGCGCGGGGCTAAGAGTCCTGAAAGCCGCGCGGGCCGCGTCGCTGCTATTTTCTGCCCTTTCGCACGCGCGACGCTAAGGTTGAGAGTCTTCGAAAAGGACACGCGGAACCCCTAATGAGCGGCCAGAACTCCTGGGAATAACCCGTACTTATGCGCGGTGCGACGTCTTATTGGTTTTGGCCATTCTTCGGCTGGCCGCGATTCGCACCGAGGTTGCATGACCCCACGGCCTGACACTCCGCCCGATCCGCCAATGCCGACAGTGGCGCCACGGCGGTCGGCTACGCTGCGGTGGACGCTGACGGTTGCAATCGCCGTCGTTCTCGCCGCTGTTTCATGGTTCGGACCTCGTCTCGCGAAGACATATGCCCCGGCCCGGTTAGAGGATAGCCCGAGGCCGCCACCACAGCCGGCCTCAGTCGATGGCGAAGCCGTCGTCAAGATGAGCGAAGCTGCCGCCCGTCAGATCGGCATCGAAACCGTGGCGCCCACGCAGGGGCAGCACCTGCAGGAGCTCCGCGCATACGGCACGGTGCTCGACGTTGCCCGGATTACCGACCTTGCCAACAGCTACGCGAATGCGAGCGCGCAATTGCAGACGGCCCAGGCCAAGTATGAGGTCTCGAAGAGCGCCTATCAGCGAGCCAAGAGCCTTGGCCAGTACGCCACGGCGGTGCAGGTTGAGGCGGCGCAAGGCGCCTACCGGACGGATCAAGCGGCGCTTGCCGCGGCGGAATCACAGGTCAGAACCCTTGCCGCAACCGCTCAGCAGGAATGGGGCCCAGTTCTTGGCAAGGCGATCGTCGAGCGATCTCCAGCGGTGGTCAGCTTAATCGAGCGCGAACAGCTCCTCCTCCAGGTCACGCTTTCGCCGGGCGCGCTCCTGGAGAAGGCGCCGGAAACGGCGCTCGTCGAAGTCCCGAGTCGAGGCTTGCGCGTCGAAGTCCACTTCATCTCGGACGCGACCCGGACCGACCCGCGGATCCAGGGAATGAGCTTCTTCTATCGTGCGTCCGGAGACAGTGGGCTCCTTCCGGGGATGAGCGCTGATGTGTTCCTACCATCGGGAAGAGCGGTCGAAGGCATGGTCGTCGACGAGTCGGCCGTTGTGCGCTGGCAAGGGCGGGCCTGGGTCTACCTGCGGATCGGGCCCGAGACCTACAAGCGTCACGCGATCCGCACCGACCTGCCCGTGTCGGACGGCGACTACGTGGTCCAGGACATCCCGCGCGACGCCCAGGTGGTGGTGCGTGGCGCGCAGGCGCTGTTGTCGGAGGAAGCGAAGTCCCAGCTTGGGGTGCAAGCCCCCGGAGGGGACAATGATTGACCGAGTATTGGCGTCAGCCTCCGGTCCCCAGATAGCCCTCGTCTCGTTCGCAATCCGCTTCCGAGGCGTTATTCTGGCTTTGGCCTTGGCGCTCTTCGGTTACGGTCTCTTCGCGCTCGGCAAGGCGAAGTACGACGTGTTCCCCGAATTCGCGGCGGCGCAGGTCGCGATTCAAACCGAGGCCCCGGGGCTCACACCCGAGCAGGTCGAGATCCTGGTCACCCGCCCGATCGAGACAGCGATCAACGGCTTGCCGGGCGTGGAATCGATGCGGTCCGCCTCCATTCAAGGCCTTTCCGTGATCACGGTTGTCTTCAAGCCCGGCAGCGACATCTATCGCGACCGCCAGCTCGTGACCGAGCGTCTGGCGGTCTCAACGAGCCAGCTCCCGCAGGGCGTTCAGCCGCCGGCGATGACTCCCTTAACCTCCTCGGCGAGCACCGTCCTGATCATTGGGCTTACCTCCGACCGACGCTCGTTGATGGACCTTCGCACCGTCGCGGACTGGACCGTGACGAGGCGCCTCCTCGCGGTCCCGGGCGTGGCGCAGGTCTCAACCTATGGCGGCGAAGTGAGGTCGCTTCAGGTGCAAGTCCGTCCGGACGATCTGCTCCGGTTCCGCATCAGTCTCAACGACGTCCTCGCGGCGGCCCGTAAGGCGACCGGAGTCCGCGGCGCAGGGTTCGTGGACACACCGAACCAGCGCATTGTGCTGCAGACCCAAGGTCAATCCCTCACTCCCGAGCAGTTGGCGCGAACGGTCCTGCTCAATGAGGGTGGAGCAAGCGTCGTCCTCGGTGATGTCGCGACCGTTGTCTTTGCCGCCGAGCCGCCGATCGGGTCGGCCCTGATCATGGGCAAGCCGGGGATCATGCTGATGATCGGGGCGCAATACGGCGCGAACACGCGCGAGACCACGCTCCGCGTCGAGCAGGCCATCGAGGAGCTTCGCCCCGCTCTCGAACGAGAGGGGGTCACGATCCATGCCGACCTGTTCCGGCCAGCGAACTTCATCGAGACCGCAACCAGCAATGTCGAGCACGCCCTGCTCATCGGGGGAGCGCTCGTGATCGTGGTCCTCTTCCTGTTTCTTTTCGATTGGCGCACCTCGTTCATCAGCTGCACGGCGATCCCGCTTTCGCTTCTGGCGGCGGTCATTGCGCTTCAGTGGCTGGGCGAAACTCTCAACACGATGACGCTGGGCGGCCTCGCCATCGCGATCGGCGAGGTGGTCGATGACGCGGTCATTGGAGTGGAGAACGTTGTCCGACGCTTGGCTGAAAACCGGCGCGTCCCGCAGCCCCGGCCGGAGGCTCGTGTCGTGCTCGACGCCATCATCGAGGTCAGGACCGCGGTCGCGTACGCCACTTTTGCAGTCTTGCTGGTCTTCTTTCCGATCCTCGCCCTATCGGGGGTCGCGGGGCGCCTCTTCGGCCCGCTGGGAATCGCATACATCCTCGCGGTTCTAGCCTCGCTTGCGGTCGCGCTGACTGTGACCCCCGCCCTCTCAATGCTGCTCCTGGTTGGGCGCGAGCGGCCGGCGGAACAGGATCCGGCTGTCGTGCGCTGGTTGCGAAGCGGTTATTCGGCCAGTCTGCGCCGGGTCGCGCGCTTTCCCCGAATCGTCATCGCGTGCGCCCTCCTTCTGACTGCTGCGGGCGCGGCTACGCTGCCCTTCTTCGGCGCAACATTCTTACCGGACCTCAAGGAGGGACATTATATTCTTCATATGACCGCTGTTCCGGGCACCTCACTCCAAGAGTCGTTGCGGGTTGGCAAGCTCCTCGACAAAGCTTTGAGGCAGATCCCGGAGGTCCGGACAGTTTCACAGCGAGTCGGTCGAGCGGAAGCGGGCGCCGACACAACCGGAACGCACTACAGTGAGTTCGAGATTGACTTGCAGCCTGGCCTCGGCGGCGAGGCGCAAGACGCGACCGAGGCTCGGATCCGCGACGTGCTCGCTCGCTTCCCTGAAATGAGCTTCGCACTCAAGACTTTCTTGACTGAGCGCGTCGAGGAGACGGTGTCGGGCTTCACGGCCGCGGTGGCCGTCAACGTGTTCGGAAACGACCTCGACGCGCTCGAGAGGGCCGCGAAGGATGTGGCGCGCGAGCTTGGCGAGGTTCCGGGCGCGATTGAGGTCCAGCAACAATCGCCGCCGGGCATGCCGCAAATCAACGTCAATCTGCGCCCGGACGACCTGCAGCATTGGGGGCTTGACGCCGTGGAGGTCCTTGAGCTGGTGCGGACCGCTTACCAGGGGGACACTGTCGGGCAGGCCTATGAGGGCAACGCCGTCTTCAACGTGATCGTTATCCTGGACGCCCAAACCCGCGCCCGCGTCGCACGGATCGGCGAGTTGCCGATCCGCACGCCGGGAGGAACATACATCCTGCTTCGTCAGGTGGCGGACATCTATGAAACTTCTGGACGGTATCAGGTGCGGCACCAAGGCGCGCAGCGGGTTCAAACGATCACGGCGAACGTCGAGGGACGCGACGTCGCCTCCTTCGTCGCCGACGCAAAGAGCAAACTCGCTCGCGGGGTCAGCTTGCCGTCCGGCGTCTTCATTGAGTTTGCAGGCGCAGCCGAGGCGCAAGCCCAGTCACGGCGCGACCTCCTCGTGAATGCCTCGATGGCTGGGCTCGGGATCGTACTCCTGTTGTCGATCGTGACGGGGAACTGGCGCAACCTTCTTCTCGTGCTCGTGAACCTCCCTTTTGCCTTCGTCGGCGGGGTCATCGCGGTGTTCGCAACGGGCGGCCTGCTGTCGCTGGGCTCGATCGTCGGCTTCGTGACCCTGTTCGGCATCACGCTCCGGAACTCGATCATGATGATCTCGCATTACGAGCATCTCGTCAGCGTCGAAGGGCGAACATGGGGCCTCAGCGCCTCGATCGAGGGCGCCGCGGACCGACTGGTCCCCATCCTCATGACGTCGCTGGTCACGGGACTGGGGCTCCTCCCGCTGGCGATCGGAGCCGGCGAGCCCGGACGTGAGCTCGAGGGGCCGATGGCGATTGTTATTCTGGGAGGCTTGATGACGTCGCTCGCCCTCAACCTGCTGGTGCTGCCCACGCTCGCCCTGCGCTACGGCCGGTTCGTGACTGCGAACGCAGCTCGAGGTCGCGATGAGCGGGTCGTTTCGGGCGCTTTCAAAGGTGCGCGATAGTGCGGCGAGCAGCCTCGGGTTTTCAGCTACAAAGTAACCAGGAGATCGCTCTCTCGGCCGCTTTCCTCGTCCAGGCGCCGTCCGGCCGGCTCGACTTCGATGAATTCCCCCGCGAGCTCGCCAAACTGAGGCTGGAAGTGGAGTTCTAGCTTCCGTTCCAATTTTTTTTATTCCACGGCCCTGATGTTTTTCGGTGAACGAGATTTATATCAAGGGCCGGAATCGAGCTTCAGGGAGTGAATCCATGCTCAGGACAATCGCGCTCATCGGCCTTGCCGCCGCGCTGATCCTTCCCTCCGCTTCCGCCTTCGCGGTCAGCGGCAATTCGTCGGCCTACGGCACGCAGGGCTATGGCCCCACCGTCCCCACCCAGTCGCTGACGCCCTTCCAGCGTTCGTGGAACCGCGCCAATGAAAGCAAGATGCGCGCGCGAGCCGGGGCGGACTGGCTTCGCCGGCATGGCGGCTATGGCCATCATCGCCACAGCCGCAATCCGTGAGCTGGCCGGGCCGAATGGCCGGCGCGAAGGCGCGAATATTCGGCGGGCCGCGGGTGTTACCGTTTATGGGCGCTCGATGCGCGATCGGCGGCGTCTTATGAAAGAGGAAAGACCAATGACCAAAACCCTGCCGGCGATCGGCCTCGCGGCCGCCCTCGCCCTCCTGTCCGGCGCGGCCCTCGCCGAGCAGGGCGATTCGTCGTCCTGGGGCACCGTCGGCTGGGGGCCGGTCATTCCCACCCAGGCGCTCACGCCCAAGGAGCGCGCCTGGAACGTCAACAACACGCCCCTCTATCAGGCGGAAAACAGCGCCGAGTGGCTTCGCCAGCACGGGAAGGGGCTGTTTCCCTTCTTTCGGTGACGAAGCAGGATTGCCGAAAAGTGGACGCCGGTTTTCGGCCAAAAACCTGCTTAGGCTCAGCCGCGCTGACCTCTTTTGACGAGCCGCGCGGCGAAGAAGCCATCCAGCCCCGAGCGTCTCGGATTGCCGGTCCACAGGCATGAGGGCAGGGTGCGCAGGTCGCCCGCTTCCGTCACGCATCCGGCGAGGCCCCCGATCTCATCCGCGGCGATCGGCAGTCGCCGCACGTCCGGGTTGCGGCGCAGCGCCGCCGCGATCTGCGCTTCCCCCTCCTCGGGCTCGAGCGAGCACACGCAATAGACGATCGCGCCGCCCGCCCTTGTGAGCGCGATCGCCTTGTCGATGAGTTCGGCCTGCAGCTTGACGAGAGGGGCAAGGTCGCCCGGCCGCTTGATCCAGGCGACGTCGGGGTGGCGCCGGATCGTGCCGGTCGCGGTGCAGGGCGCATCCAGGAGCACGGCGTCGAACGGCGGCGCCTCGAAAAGAAGCGCGTCGGCGACCACGATCTCGCAATGAAGGCGCAGGCGCTCGAAATTGGCGGCGAGGAGCTTGAGCCGCTCCGCCGAGCGGTCGACCGCGGTGAGATCGGCGCCGGCCGCTGCGAGTTCGGCGGCTTTTCCGCCCGGCGCGGCGCAAAGGTCGGCGACCCGCATGCCGGGAGCGGGCCGAAGCAGGCGCGCCGGCAGCGCCGCGGCCGCGTCCTGCACCCACCATTCGCCTTCCCCATAGCCTTCGAGTTCATGGACCGGCTTGTGCGTATCGAGGCGCACCGAGCCGGTGGAAAGCACGATTCCGCCGAGCCGCTCCGCCCAGCCCGAGGCGTCGCTCTTGACGCTGAGGTCGAGCGTCGGCTCCGCGCGGTGCGCGGCGGCGATGGCGCGGGCGGCGCTCTCGCCATAAGTCGCCCGCCAGCGCTGGGCGAGCCAGGCGGGCGTATCGTCGTCGAGCGGATCGGAACTCGCGAGAATCGCGTCGCGGTCGCGGGCGATCGCGCGCAAGACCGCATTGGCGAGCGCGGCGAATGGGGCGCTGGCCGGATCGGCTCTGGTCGCCTTGACCGCGAGATCGACCGCCGCGTGGTCGGCCGTGTCGAGAAACAGAATCTGCGCCGCGGCGACGATCAGCGTCCATTCCAGCGCCCCCGCGCGCCTGGGCATGCCCTTTTCCAGGCGACGCGCCAGCGCCTTGCGGATCGTGCCGAGCCGGCGCAGCGCGACGGTGGCGATCGAGCGCGCCAGCGCCCGGTCCCGCGCGTCGAGGCCGCCCCTTTCATGGGCAAGGCCGGCGGCAAGCCGCTCTTCGAGCGGGCGCGAAAGGGTGAGCGCCTCGGCGACGGCGCGGGCGGCCGCGGCCCGCGCCGCCATGCCCGGCGGCGGAGGCGCCGGCGTTTCGGGACGGCGCGCATGAAACCCGCCCGCATGAGACCCGCCGGATTGCCGCGCCAAAATGAGCCTCGCCTCGAATCAGAATTGCTGGCAGCGCAAAGCGGGATTATACGAGTGCGGCCGGCTATCGGGAACCGAAGATGTCGGTTCCGCCGGTCGAGGCGGTCGTGTCGCGGTCGCGGAGCAATGGCGAAAACATTCAAGGTCGGCGATCACGTCGGTTGGAACTCCGAGGCAGGCCCGGTCAGCGGCCGGATCGTGCGGGTGCATACGAGCGATGTCGACTACAAGGGCTACGTCCATCACGCGAGCGAAGCCGATCCGCAATATGAGATCAAAAGCGACAAGACCGATCACGTCGCCATGCACAAGGGCCGCGCCTTGCGGCTGCTTCGCTGAGCCTTGAATCCCGACTTGCGCGGGCTGCTGGACCAGGCCAGCACGGAACAAGGCGATGCGGACATGAACGACAAGAGTTCGGATTCAGGCGCAGGCCCGGCCGCGGACAAGCCGGCCGCCCGCGACCTGCCGCCCGCGGCTCTGAGGGCGCTTGAGGAAGCGAAGGCGCGGCGCGCCGAGGCGAAGCCTTGCCGCCCACGCGAGTTCAACGGCCGCGGCGACCTCGATCCGGCCCGCTACGGCGACTGGGAAGTGAAGGGGATCGCCAGCGATTTCTAAAGTCTGCCGCGGCGCCATGGAATGGCTGCGGACCGATTCCGTGATTGCGCGCGCTTGGCTCTTATGGCGTCATACCGAAGGCCATTGGGCCTGACCGCCTCGCCCCCCCTCCACCATGCCATAGCCCGTCCGGAAGGACGGGCGTCCTTCCGGACGCCCTATCGCATGGTCCCCCTCTCCCGCTCTCGCGGGTGAGGAAAGGGCCGCGCTTATCCTCCCCCTGCCGTGAAACGGCGGGGGAGGGGGACCGGCCGAAGGCCGGTGGAGGGGGCGAAGGCCGGTGGAGGGGGTGAAGGCCGGTGGAGGGGGCGTCCGGAGCGAGAGTCGGTGGTCCGGGCCGCTGGCATCAGTTGTTGATTTGGCGAGCTTTGCGCTTGGGTTGTGTCATGGCCGGGCTTGTCCCGGCCATCCACGAGCCGCTTCCGCACAAGGAGGGCGCTCAGGTTGGCGGCGGAGCCAATCG
>DATNBG010000584.1:0-3622 GCA_035572075.1 Roseiarcus sp.
TTGGCGCCGGGCTCGCGCTCGACGACCTCGCGGCGGTCGTGAAGCCTGGCCTCGATGCGCTCCTGATCCCCAAGGCGAATGGCGCGCCCGATCTCGAGCGCATCGGCTACTATCTCGAGGCGCTCGAGGCGAAGGCAGGCATGCCGCTGGGCTCAGTCCGGTTGGCGAGCGTGGCGACGGAAACCGCAAAGGCGATGTTTGCGCTCAATTCGTACGCGCCGGCGCACCCGCGCCTGATCGCGCTCACCTGGGGCGCGGAAGACCTCTCCGCGGCGCTCGGCGCGACCGGGAACAAGGAGCCGGACGGCTCGTGGACGTCTCCCTACGAGATCGCCCGCGCACAATGCCTGTTCGCGGCCTCGGCGGCCGAAGTGGCGCCCATCGATACGCTTTACGCCGATTTTCGCGATTTGGACGGCCTCGAGCGGGATTGCCGGCGCTCCCGGCGCGACGGTTTCGTTGGCCGCCTCGCGATTCATCCAGACCAGGTCGCGGCGATCAACCGCGCCTACGCGCCCTCCGAAGCCGAGATCGCCGACGCGCGCAAAATCGTCGCCGCCTTCGAGGCCAATCCGGGCGCGGGCGCGCTGGGCGTGGACGGCAAGATGGTCGACCTTCCGCATCTGAAGGCGGCGCGCAAAATTCTGGCTTCGATTTGAGGGATGGCCCCAGTTTTAGCGCCAACGATTCCGCGCGAATGCAGCCCGCTCTAATAGTCCAGGATTTGGTAGATGCGATTGTTGCTGAGGTCGACGATGACGCGGCGCCCGTTGACCACCGCCTTCCCATAGCCGGGCCGATCGGGGATCGGCGCAGGGGTGACGTCGTTCGGCAGGATCTCGCCTCGGGTCGGATCGCCGGAGATCGTGACGCGCGGACCTGTGCCGAGGGCGTTAGGGTTAGGGGCGGACAGGGCCGGCTTGCCGACGGTCTTGGCGGGAGGCGTCAACCCGGGAGGGTTGTAGACGCCGCGCAGCGCCCCGGGTTGATTCTGGGCGTAGCCGGCAGACCCCATCGCCAGCAGGGCGAGACAGGAAAGAACGAGCGCGCGCATGATGCTCTCCGCTCCGTGGACCCTCCGATCGGGCGTTTGAAGAGCGGCGGCGCCCGACTCCGAGGGAAGGACTTGACGCCTAATCTAGCAGGCGGCCACGCTGAAGGCCAGAATCGGCGCGTCGGTGAGCCGGCGGCCAATCAATGATCGGAGAGCCACATGTCGAGAACCGCCGAGCGCCTCTCCTCCAGCACCGCCCTCAAGCCCTCGGCGATCGCCGCCTCCACATCCTGCGGACGCTTGACGATCCGCGCGAAAGCGCCGCCGGCCGCGGCGGCGATGCCGGAATAATCCGGCGGCGGATCGAAGCTCAGGTCCAGATCGTTGGCGCGGCTGGCGAAGCCGTCGGGATGCACGGCGAGGGCGGAGAATCGGGGCGCCTTCCAGCCGCGGTTGTTGTAGACGATCTGAAGGAACGGCGTGCGGTAGCGGCGCGCCATCCAGTGCACGGTGGACGGTTGCGAGAACATGTAGGAGCCGTCGCCGGTGAGGGCGACGATCGTCTTGTCCGGCACGGCCAGTTTCATGCCGATCGCCGCGCCGCCATTCCAGCCGAGCGACCCGCCGCCACTCGCGAACATTGTCCCCGGCTTTTCGCGCGCCATGTGGTCCGAGATCGCGGGATAGTTGGTTATGCCTTCGTTGAGCACGATCGCCTCGGGCCCGACCGCGCGACGGACGCAGGCGGTCAGATATTCCGGCGTGATGACGTCGCCTTTGGGCGTCTCGAGACGCGCGAGTTCCGCTTTGCGCGCTTCGCTCCGCCCAGCGTAATGGCGCCGCCGGCGCCCGGCGGCTTCCTCATTGACGTCGATCCGATCGAGGCGGGCGTTCAGTTGCGCAAACGCCGTCGCGGCGTCGGCCCGATAGCATTGCCGGGCCTTGATCGACCAGAGCGGCGTCGATTCTTTCAGCGGATCGACATCGATGATGGCGATCGCGGCCTTTTCGCTCGGGCGGCTGACCGTGGGAATCCACGGCACGTCGCTGTCCACCACCAGAATGAAATCGGCTTCCTTGAGAGCGCGGTTCTGGAAGGGATGGTTCCAGTGACTGCCCTGGTAGAGCGGATCGCCGTGCGGAAAGTTGACATAGCTCGGTACGGATTCGAGCACACCCACGCCGAGGCGGCCGCAGAAGCGGACGAGCTCGGTCACAGCGACAGGATTGCGGCCGAGATAGGAGGTGACGATGAGCGGCCGCGCCGCCTTCTGAATGGAGTCGATGAGGCCCTCGACGGCGGTTTCGGGGAGCGGCGACGCCGCGATTGGCGGCCATTCGGCGGGGTCGATCGCGACGCGCCCGGTCTCCGCTTCCATCACTTCCCGAGCGCCGACGAGATAGACCGGCCCCTTCGGGTCGCTCTGCGCGATCTGCAGCGCGCGATGCACGATCTGCTTGACGTTGTGCGGGCTGCGCAGCTCGTTGTCGTATTTCATATATTGGCGGACGATGCCGCGCTGATCGGGGACGTCCTGGATCCACTGGATGAACTCGTTGCGGCTGCCGGTCGCTTCGCCCTCCTGGGTGGCGGGCGAGAGACCGGCGAAGACAAAGACCGGAACGCGCGCCTTGGCTGCGTTATGGACCGCCCCGCCCAGCGACTGGGTGCCGCAGTCGACATGCACGACGACGGCCTGGGCGCGTCCGGTCAATTGCGCGTAGCCGTGGGCGCAGGTCATCGCCGCCATTTCGTTAGGACAGGTGACGATTGCGGGAATCGGGCGCCCTGAGGAGCGCGCTTCGGCGATCGCCTCGATGAGCGCGGGATGATCGCTGCCAAAATTGGCGAAGATGTAGGAGACGCCCGCTTCGTGAAGCGCCTCGAGCATCGCCGCGCTCGCGGTAACCATTCGGTCCTCTCCCGATCTTGCTGAGGACTCACCGGCCGGCGTTCTGGCTTTTGAATTTCGCCGCGAGCTGATCGGCGCCCCTCGCCACGAGCCCGATGTCGGAACCCACGGCGGCGAACAGGCAGCCAAGTTCGATATAGCGCTGGGCGAGTTCCGCATCGCTGGTCAGAATTCCCGGCGCGCAGCCGGCCTTCTTGATCCGCCCGATCATGCCCTCGATGATCTTGACGATCTCGGGATGGTTCGGCTGGCCAAGGAACCCAAGTGCAGCGGAAAGATCGCCCGGGCCGACAAACACGCCGTCGACGCCCTCGACGCGCGCAATGGCTTCGAGGTTCTCAAGCCCGCGCCTCGTCTCGACCTGCACGAGGAGACAAATCTCGGCGTTCGCCGCGGCATGGTATCCCTTGATCCGGCCATACCGCGACGCGCGCGCCTGCCCCGCGTAGCCGCGAAACCCCTCCGGCGGATACCGGGTCGCCATGACCGCGCGCTTCGCTTCTTCCTCCGTTTCGACATAGGGGATGAGAAGCGACTGGGCGCCGATGTCGAGCAGGCGCTTGATGATGACGGGATCGTTCCAGGCGGGCCGGACCACGGCATGCGCCGTTCCGCCGCTCACCGCCTGAAGCTCGGCGAGCACCATCGGCAGTTCGTTGGGCGCGTGCTCGGTGTCGATGAGGATCCAGTCAAACCCGGCGTCGGCGAGGATTTC
>DATNBG010000585.1:0-3801 GCA_035572075.1 Roseiarcus sp.
CTGGTGAACAACGCCGGCGTCGCGATCAGCGGCGTCCGCGAGGAGGATTTCGATCGTGGGATCGCCGTCAACCTCAAATCGGCGTTCCTGTGCGCCGAGGCGGTCCTGCCGGGCATGTGCGCGCGCCGCTGGGGGCGGATCGTCAATATCTCCTCCGGCGCCGCGCGAGGGGCGGGCCGGGTGGGCGTCGTCTACAACGCGTCGAAGGCCGGGCTCGAGGGCTTAACCCGCGGCTATGCGTCGCGCGTAGCGAAAGACGGCGTCACCGTGAACGCGATCGCGCCCGGGCCTACCGACACCGAAATGGGCGCTCCCCTGAAAGCCGGCGGCGTCGAGGCCCACATCCCCGTCGGACACATGGGGCGAGTGGAAGACGTGGCTCAAGCGACCGTCATGGTCATCGGCAACGACCACATCACCGGCCAGACGATCGCGGTGAATGGCGGGCTCGCGTTTCTTTAAACTTGCCCAAGCCGAAGCAGGCTCGGTCGGCCACGCTACCTGCTTGGACGGAGATGCGATGCGGCTGAGAGTCTGGGACCTGACGATCGAGCGCGGCGGGCGGCGGGTCATCGCCGGACTCTCCTTCGAAGCGCGTGGGGCCCTGATCGTGACCGGGCCGAACGGAGCGGGAAAGACAACGCTCTTGAGGGCGCTCGCGGGCTTCCTGCCGGTCGAGGCTGGCGGCTTCGCGCTCGAGGGCGGCGACGGTGAGCGCACGGTCGGCGAGCAGGCGCATTATCTCGGCCATGCGGACGGGGTGAAGAGCGCGCTGACCGCGGGCGAGAACCTCGCCTTCGCGGCGGCCATCCTCGGCGGCGACTCCTCGAGGGCCGCGCAGCTCGCCGCGCTTCACGCGCTCGGCCTCGCCCATGTGATCGACTTCCCGGCGCGGCTCCTCTCCGCGGGACAGAGGCGACGCACAGCCCTTGCCCGCCTGCTCGTGGCAAAACGCCCGCTCTGGCTGCTCGACGAGCCCATAACCGCGCTCGACGCCGCCGCGCAGGCGGCGCTTGGCGACATCATGCGCGCCCACCTCGAGGGCGGCGGAATCCTGGTCGCCGCCGCCCATGGCGCCGTCGGACTGGATGGCGCGCAGGAGCTTAAGCTTGGGGCGGAAGCGGCGGTGTGAGAGGTTCGCGCGCGAGCTGCGAACGTCGAGTGCCCCGCAGACGATGGATATCGTAGGGGTTCGGATCATTCGCCGCGGAGCGACGCATGCCTGTGACGCGCGCAGATTACGGATTTGATTCTCCTTATGTCCCCATCGGACTCTGCGTCGCGGCCTTGCTTGGTTTCGTGGCGGCCGGGGCTTGCGGCGCGGTGGGCTGGCGACGGATGGCGGCGTTGAGCCTCGTCATCGCTTTTATATTCGCTTTGTCGGCTGCGAGCTTTCTGTTCACCACCAGGCAAGGCAAATTCGCCGTTTGGTCGGAATTGCTCGACGGCTTGCGCCTGCGCGGCGATGAACCGCTCCTTGACGTCGGCTGCGGGCGCGGCGCGGTGCTGTTGCTCGCGGCCAAGCGGCTGACCAGCGGCCGCGCCGTCGGAATTGATATGTGGTCGACAATCGATCAATCGGGGAACAGCGAAAGCACGACGCTGCGCAACGCCGCGTTGGAAGGCGTTCGGGAATGTGTCGAACTGCATACGGGCGATATGCGGAAATTGCCGTTTCAAGATCGAAGTTTTGATGTCGTCACGAGCAGTCTTGCAATTCATAACATCGTCGATGAGGACGGCCGCGCCCGCGCGCTGCAAGAGATCTGGCGTGTAACAAAGCCAGGCGGAACGGCGCTGCTGGCGGACATCCGCCACACCGCCGAATATGCCCGCCGCCTGGCGGCGTTGCCGGACGCAAGCGTCGAACATCGCCGACTCGGTTGGCGCTTCTGGTATGGAGGCCCACAGGCGGCGACCGGCCTGGTGACGATGCGACGCCGGCCTGGTCGATCCTAGGTCTCGGGACCCGGTCTTCCGCCAGGAAGGCGCGAAACCGATAGGTCCGGAGACTTCGGCAGAGCCTTGGCGAAGCGCGATCTTCCGTCGTGCGATCGCCGCTGCGGCGAACAAACGCTTGACAAATCAGAAATCTTTCGAGATTATTTCTGCTGTACTGAAACCAGGCTGTTCCCTCGAGACGCCGCCTTCGACGCTCCCTCACCCGAGGTCGGCGGTCGGCTTCGAGAAACAATACGAACGTGCGGCGAAGCGGGCGGCCCCGTTCGTGCGCCCTGGAAGGTTCTTCGAGGCGCGTCAGAGGGAGCGCTTGGCGGTTACGCGGCGAAACGAAAAGGGGAGCGAAGCCATTGAAAACAAACACCTCGTGAAAACGGCGAAACGAAAACGGAGCTAAGCCTTTGAAAACAAACGATCCCGCGAAACACTTGATTCGGCGCTTATAATGATTCCAACGGCTTACGCCATGCGCTGCGAAACGTTTCGTTTCGCCTGGCGAAATGAGGGTTTCGTTTGTCCGTTTTTTCTTGTCTTACCGTCCGGCCTGCAAAGTTACAAAGTTGCGCAAAAGCGCAGTCAAGCTCCTGAAATCATTGGCGAGCGTAACATTGTGCGCGGGTTTGAGGACCTTGGGGGCAGGGTTGGGTTGGCTCGCCAACGAAATTCTGCTTTAGGTGCGCAATCCTCCCCGGATCGAGGCGTTCGGACGAACGCCCGTCTCGCTCGAAGGGCTGTGCGGAAGAATGCGGGACAGCCGCCCGACAGTCGGCCGGGTGAGGGACTGCGCATGACCCCTGCCCTCGCCCTGTTCGTGCGCGAGTGGCGCATCGCGCGGCGCATCGGCGGCGGCGCATCTGTCGGCGTCGTGTTCTTCCTCATTCTGGTCGCGGTCATGCCGTTCGCCCTCGGGCCCGACCTCAATCTGCTGGCGCGACTCGGACCGGCGATTCTCTGGATCGCCGCCCTGCTCGCGACCCTGCTCGGGCTCGACCGGCTGTTCCAGGCCGATCACGACGACGGCTCGCTCGACCTCATTATCAATGGGACCCTGCCGCTCGAGGTCGCGGTGCTGGTCAAATGCGCCGCGCACTGGACCGCGAGCACGCTCCCCCTCGTCGTCTTGAGCCCGCTGTTCGGACTCATGCTGGCGATGGCGCCTGGCCCGCTCGCGCTCGTCGCCGCGACGCTGGCCGCCGGCACGCCGGCGCTCACGATGATCGGCGCGATCGGGGCGGCGCTCACCGTCTCGCTCAGGCGAGGCGGCCTCTTGATGGCGGTTCTGGTGCTGCCGCTGACGATTCCGGCGCTGATTTTCGGCGTCGCGGCGGCTTCGGCCGCGAGCGGGGGCGCGGCGCCGTTCCTGCCTCCGTTCCTCGCGCTATGCGCGCTGTCGCTGGCGGCGATCGCCGCCGCGCCCTTCGCCGCCGCGGCGGCCCTCAGGCACGCTCGGGAGTGAGCGGCGCCTATGGCGAGCGACGCCGCTCCTCAAAGGCACGTCCAGCTCATGAGCCGATCCTTGTGAAGTTCTCGAATTTCGGCTCAAAATTGAGGAGCGCGGATGCTAGGATGTCTGTTTCCCCGATCGTCGACGCTCGGCCGAATAAAGCGCGCCGGCCGATCATTTCTTCGTCGGCCTGACAACGAGCGGAGGCGCCAATGAACTGGCTATACACCCGGATCGAGAAGTTGAGGCCCTATGTCCTCAGCATCCTGCGCATTGTCGTTGCGCTGCTGTTTCTTCAGCATGGGCTGTCCAAGGTGTTCGGCTTTCCCGTCCCCGGCCCCTCGCTCAGCGGCCTCTTCATTCTCGCGGCGTTCCTTGAAACGGTCGGCAGCCTCCTG
>DATNBG010000586.1:0-4687 GCA_035572075.1 Roseiarcus sp.
GGCGCGGACCGATTGCCCGGCCATGAGGCGGGCGAAGATGCGCTGGGCGCGGATGCGCGCCTCGATGGGGGAACAGACGGGGTTTGAGGCGGGCATGGCTATCCTTCCATAAAACAGAAATAATAGCCCTCGATCCGGGAATTTGTCAAGGATTTGTCGAAAAGAGGCGCTTCTCTGTCATGGCCGGGTTTGACCCGGCCATGACGAAAAACCGAAGGGCGCTACCCGAACCCTCCTCGAACGGGGCAACCTGCTTAACCCTCAAGCCCGGGCGACGCGGCCCTTGGCCTCACGCGCCGCTTGGCGTCAGCACGACCTTCATGCACGTGTCGATGTCGAAGGCCTGGGCCATGGCCTTGTCCACCTGATCGACCGGAAATTCATGGGTGACGAACTTGTCGAGCGGAAAGGTCTTCTTGAAGGTGTTCAGAAGACGCAGGCTGGCGGGGTAGCCGGTCGGGGGATGGTTGGTCATGCCGAACAGGCGAATCTGGTTGGCGAGCAGATGGCGGTGCGGATTGATCGGGATGTCGCCGACATCGGCGAACACGCCGGCGACGAAATAGGCGCCGCCGCGCCGCGCCATCTCCAGCCCCTCCGGGATCGCCTCGGCGACGCCGGTGCATTCGACGATGACGTCGCCGCCGCGCCCTCCCGTCAAGTCCCGCACCGCCTGGACCCGCTCGGCCTGGGTCGCGCCCTCGAGGCTGATC
This sequence comes from Roseiarcus sp., assembly GCA_035572075.1. Taxonomy (GTDB): domain Bacteria; phylum Pseudomonadota; class Alphaproteobacteria; order Rhizobiales; family Beijerinckiaceae; genus Roseiarcus. The sequence continues at coordinate 714 of DATNBG010000586.1, forward strand.
GTATGATCGGCGCCGAAAGCCTTCGCCAGCCGAAGCCTGAAGTCGGAGCGGTCGAGCGCGATAATCGTCCCCGCGCCCATGATCCGGGCCTTGAGGACATGCAGGAGGCCGAGCGGGCCGACGCCCTGGATGACGACGGTCGCGCCCGAGCCGAACCCTTCCCCGCCCATGGTGTAAAGCTCCTTGGCCTTGTCCAGATTGAAGGTGCAGGTCATCAATTCGGCCATGACCGCGATGCGCGGCTCCAGGTCCTCGGGGACCTTGAACACGAAGGCGTCCTTGCGGACGAAAATGTAGTCCGCCCAGCCGCCCATCAGATGCGGGCCTTCGTCGCAGGTGAAGGCGTTGCCGTAGCCTTTGATGGCCTGGCACAAAGGAAACCCGAACGTGTTCCGGCAATACCAGCACTTGCCGCAGAGAATGTCGGGGCACATCACGACCCGGTCGCCGATCCTGAGCTCTTGTCCGGCATATTCCAGGGAATGACGGGCCGTCCCGCCGATCTCGGCGACCTTGCCCACGATCTCGTGGCCGGGAATGATCGGAAAGGGCGTATGGGACTCGGCCGGCGTTCCCGCGTACTGCACCGTCTCGCCGCGGAACGTGTGCTTGTCCGTGCCGCAGATGCCGCACATTTCGAGTTCGATGACCATCGAGACGTCGTCGACGTCCGGATAAGGGTATCGCCTGACCTCGAACTTCCCCGGCGCCGTCATCACGGCGGCGTTGACGCTGTTCTGTTTCATTGCCGATCCCGGAAATTCGCACTCAGTCGAACACGATCACCTGCCTGACCCCCACCCCCTCGCGCAGGCGGTCGAAGCCTTCGTTGATCTCGTCGAGCTTGAGGCGATGGGTCAAGAGCTGGTCGACCGGCAGGCGCCCCGCGCGGAAGAGGGAAATGAAGCGCGGGACGTCGCGCTGGGGCGCGGACGAGCCGACATAGGAGCCCTTGAGAGTCCGTTCCTCGGCGACCAAGGCGAGCGGCGAAAGACTCATGCGTTTGTCGGGATGGGGCAGGCCCGCGGTCACGGTTGAGCCGCCGCGGGCGGTCGCCGCATAGGCGAGTTCGAGCGCGGGGACGGAGCCCGCCATCTCGAAGGCGACATCGACGCCATTGCCGGCGATGCGCCGGATCTCGGCGACGGCGCCGGCCGAGCCGGCGTTGACTGTGTGGCTCGCGCCGAGCTTGGCGGCATAGGCGAGCTTGTCGTCGGAAAGGTCGACCGCGATGATCTGGCGCGCGCCGGCGAGCCGCGCGCCAAGGACGACGCTCAGGCCCACGCCGCCCAGGCCCACCACCGCGACCGATTGGCCCGGCTCGAGCTTCGCGGTGTTGACGACCGCGCCGACCCCGGTCAGCACCGCGCAGCCGAACAGGGCGGCGAGTTCCAGCGGCAGGTCGGGGTCGATCTTGACGCACGATTCGCGCGCCGCCACCGCATGGGTCGAAAAGGCCGAGACGCCGAGCAGATGGTTGACCGGCTCGGCCTTGAACGAAAGGCGCCGCTCGCCTGAGAGCAGCGTTCCGGCGGCGTTGGCTTTCGCCGCCGGCTCGCACAAAGCCGGACGTCCCGAGGCGCAGGGGCCGCAGCGCCCGCAGCTCGGCACGAACACCAGGACGACGTGATCCCCGGCCTTGAGGTCGGCCACCCCCTCGCCCACCTTTTCGACGATCCCCGCCGCCTCGTGGCCGAGCGCCATCGGGACCGGCCTCGGCCGCGAGCCGTCGATCACCGACAAGTCTGAATGGCAGAGGCCCGCCGCCGCCATCTTGACCAGCACCTCGCCGCGGCCGGGGGGGCTGAGGTCGAGCTCCATGATTTCGAGCGGCTTCGATCGGGCGTAGGGCGCGGGGAGCCCGGACTGGCGAAGGACGGCGGCCTTAATGCGCATGGGGTTTCCTCGTCTTGCGTGTTAGGAGGCCAGGACACGGGAAAGCGGCCGGTCCGGCGATCGTCGCGGCTGTTGGTTCGATCGTACGCCGCCGTCCGACAGGTCGTCCAGGCAAGCCTGCCGGCCCGCGCTCGCCTGTCATCGCCCACACTGGCGGATCGCGTCCCCGATCGCTAAAAGAGGGGCGACAGGAGCGCCCATGGAAGGCTTTCTCATTCGCGCCGTGGTGGTCGGGATCGGCCTCTGGCTCGCCTCGAAAATCGTCTCGGGCGTCGTGTTCAATTCGACCGAGACGCTGATCGCCGCGGCTCTCCTGCTCGGCATTGTCAACGCCTTCGTGCGCCCGGTCATCGTTGTCCTCACCCTGCCGGTGACGCTGTTGACGCTCGGGCTGTTCCTGCTCGTCATCAACGCGCTGATGATCCTGCTCGTCGCCTGGTTTCTTCCCGGCTTCATGGTCGCCGGCTTCTGGCCGGCGGTCGGCGCCGCGATCGTCGTCAGCCTGACGGGCTGGGTCATGTCCGGCTGGATCGGCCCGCGCGGCCGGATTGAAGTCATGACCGTGCGCCAGCCGCCCGGGCGGTGGTGAACGGTCCCGCGAGCGCCGCATCCGGCAAAAGCCAGGCCGCGGCCATCCGTTAATTTTCTGTCAACCCTGCTCGGCGATGATTGACCATCCGTCAGCGCTTGGCTCGCGCCGCCGCGGGTTGAGCGACTGACCCCGAACGCGTGGGGCGCAGCCTCGCCCGCCTCGAAGGATGTGGCAATGAGAACAATGTCGCGCCGAGAGCTCCTGACCCTGGCCGCGACGGGCGCCGCCGCTCTCGCGACGCCCGCGAGAGCCGACGCTCCCGCGCAGTTCTCCCCGGAGGAAATCGTCGACGACGGCCAGCGGTTCTTTGGCACCGTTTCGCGCGGGCTCGCGCAAGGCGTCCAGGAAGCGTGCCGGCGCTGGGGCCTGCCCAACGCGTATATCCTCGGCCAGGAGGCCTCGGGCGCGTTCGTGGGGGGCTTGAGATACGGCGAAGGCAAAATGTTCACCCGCAACGCCGGCAGCCAGCGAGTCTATTGGCAAGGCCCGTCGATCGGCTTCGACGCCGGCGCCGACGGCGACCGGACCATGATGCTGGTTTACAATCTGCCGGATACGGGAGCGATTTTCGACCGCTTTGGCGGGCTCGACGGGTCGGCCTATTTTGTCGGCGGCTTAGGCTTCACCGCCTTGGGCGCCAAGGGCGTCGTCGTGGTTCCCATACGCACCGGACTGGGCTGGCGCCTGGGCGTCAATCTCAACTATCTCAAATTCACCCAGCGGGCGACCTGGAATCCGTTCTGACGGGGGCCGGAACGGCGCGCCATACGGGCCGGCGCCAGATGGGGCGTCCGCGATAGCGCTTGAGGGCGCGCCGCGACGCAGCGCTCGAATGGCTAAGCTCGACCTTGACGCCTCCCCGCTCGCGCGTGTTGAAGTCGCGATCGAGCGCCCCAAAAAGGCGACGCAAGGGAGAAGAGCATGACACCGCAAGGCCTGAAGGAGATGGCTCAGACCAGGAGCCCGAAGTTCGGGCATTTCATCGTGGAGTTCGCCACGCCTGGAATCGGGCATATTCTCAAGTCGGCGGGATGCGACTTCGTGCTGTTCGATCTCGAGCATTCCGGATTCGGCTTCGAGACGGTGAAGAGCGCCATCCGCTATTTCGAGGCCGCCGATCTGCCGGTCATCGTACGCGTTCCGTCGAAGGAGTACCATCATATCGCCCGCGCGATGGACATGGGCGCCGAGGGCCTCATGCTGCCCATGGTCGGCAACGTCGATGAAGCCCGGCACGTGGTGAAATCGATGAAGTACACGCCCGAGGGAGGGCGCGGCGTCGCGCTGCAAGTGTCCCACGATCGCTATCGCCCGGGCGCCGTCGTGGACAAGTTCGCCGCCGCCAATCGCCGCAGCACCTTCTTCTGCCAGATCGAGACCGCGGAGGGGGTTAAGAACGCCGACGCCATCGCGGCGCTGCCGGGTGTGGACTGCCTGTGGGTCGGCCACTTCGATCTTTCGGTGTCGCTCGGCGTGCCCGGAGAGT
>DATNBG010000587.1:0-5715 GCA_035572075.1 Roseiarcus sp.
CCATGCCGGTCGCGGGCGTGCTGCCGCCAAGGATCGGAGGCACCGGGCGGGCGCTCAGAATCTCCGGGCCGCTTGCCGCGCTCGCGCTCGCCGCCCTGCCGCAGACCCATCTCCTGTCGCCGGGGTTTGGATGGCTCGCGGCTTGCGCGTTCCTGTTCGGCTTCGTCAATGTGCTCATGGACGTGCCGATGAACGCCCACGCGAGCGTGGCCGAGACGCGCTGGGGCAGCGCCATCATGTCCTCCTTCCACGCCGCCTGGAGCGCGGGCGGCCTCGCCGGCTCGGCCTTCGGCGGCTTGCTTATCGCGCGCGGCGCCGGCCCCGCGCTTCAGCTCGGGACCGAGGCGGGGATTGCGCTCGCGATCGCTGTCGCGGCCGGTTTTGTCATCGGCGTCGGCGACACGCGCGCGCCGGCGCGGGTGTTCGCGGCGCCCGAGCGCAAGCTCATGGCGCTGAGCCTCATTGCGTTCCTCGCGGTGTTCGTCGAGGGGTCGGTCACCGACTGGAGCGCGCTCTACCTGAGTTCGGAGGTCGGGGCCCCGAGCGGCGCGGCGGCGATCGGGTTCTCCGGCTACGCTCTCATGATGATCGTCGGGCGCCTGCTCGGCGACCGGGTCGTGCGCGCCGTCGGGCGGACGCGCATCATTCTCTATGGCGCGGGCCTGCTGTTCTTAGGCATCGGGATTGCGACTGGGACGGCGTCCGAAGCTGGCGCCGTCGCCGGCTTTGCGCTGGTCGGCCTTGGCGTCGCCAACATGGTGCCGGCCGCCTTCAGCGCCAGCGCCGCCGCGGCAAGCTCGCCCTCGCTCGGCATCGCCATGTCGGCGACGATGGCCTACACGGCGCTCCTCATCGGGCCGCCGTTTTTCGGCGCGATCGCGACGGTCTCGAGCCTGCGCCTCGCGTATGCGGTGTTGCTTCTGGCGGCGGCGGGGATCGCCGCCCTGACCTTTGCGCAGCGCGGGCCGGGCGCAAGGCGTTAGAGCGGCGTGGCGATCCAGAGAACGTAGAGCGCCCGGCGACTCTGGATCGCCGCGTCGGACCATAGCCCGTCCGGAAGGACGGGCGTCTTCCGACGCCCTATCGGCCTCCTCGCGATGACGACTCCGCCTAAAGGCATCTTGCGTCAGCGCAAATTGCATTTGGGTCGAACCGCGACCGTCATTGCGAGGAGCGGAGCGACGAAGCAATCCAGGAGTCATGAGGCGCCCTACGGCCTCCTGGATCGCCGCGCCCCTTCGGGGCTCGCGATGACGATTCCACCCGGGAACAGGGCGCCTGGCGCAATAGGCCGAACTCGAAATGGCCCCGACTGGCGGAGTTGCGAGGGCCCGCCGACGCCGCGGATCGCTTATGCGCGCTCGCCCGGCTTGCCCTCGGGAGCCGGCGGGGGCGCGGGCGGCTCGGGAGGAGCGCGGCGGCGACGGCCGCCACGCTCGGGAAGGAGTCTCCCCGCGCGCGGCCGGCCAGCAGCAAGTCCTTGAGCGTCGGTTTGGCCGCCTCTTTCAAGCTTCATCGCTCCTCGGCTCGCCCGGCTCCGCCTCGGGCGCCGGCGGGGGCGCGGGAGGCTCCGAATCGCGGGCGGCGAGCGGGGAGATTTTCACCCTCTTCACGCGGCGCGGGTCGGCGTCGAGCACCTCGAATTCGAACGGTCCGGGACCGTTCAGGATTTCGCCGCGGGTGGGAACCCGGCCGGCGGCCGCGGTGAGGAGGCCGCCGATCGTGTCCACCTCCTCCGCCTCGGAAAGCGAGGAAAAATCGAAGCCGGCGGCCTGGGACACGGCGTCGAGGGGCGCGCGCGCCTCGGCGATGAAGCCGCCGTCGCCCAAGGGGCTGAGCTCGGGCGTCTCGTCCTCGTCGTGCTCGTCCTCGATGTCGCCGACGATCGCCTCCATCACGTCCTCGATCGACACCAGTCCGTCGGTCCCGCCGTATTCGTCGATCACCAGCGCCATATGGGTGTGCGAGGCCTGCATCTTGAGCAGAAGGTCGAGCGCCGGCATCGACGGGGGCGCATAGAGGACGGGCCTGAGGATTCGCGCCGCCGACAGCGGCATGTCGAGCCCGCTCTCGCTCTCGCCGCCCGCGCGCGCGCCCTCTCGCCCCTTCATGAGCCCGAAGCGCGGATCGGAGGCGAGAAAGATGAGGAAGTCGCGGATGTGGATCATGCCGCGCGGGTCGTCGAGCGTCTCGTCATAGACCGGCAGGCGCGAATGGCCGGCCGAGCGGAAGCAGTCGAGCGCCTCGCTTAAGGGGGTATCGAGCGCGAGCGCGACGATGTCGGCGCGCGGCACCATCACGTCCTTGACCCTGACGTCGTGAAGCGCGAGCACGTTCTTGAGGATCGCGCGCTCCTGGGGCGTGAACTCCTCGCTCGCGCTCTCCTCGATCGCGTCCTCGATATCGTCGCGCGCGGAAGCGGGCGCGAGGCCGAACAAGGCCCGCACCCGCTCGATCAGCGACGGCGGTTCGCGCGAAACGCTCTCCGGCGCGTCCTGGGCCGGCTCGCCCTCGTGCGCCACGCTCATTCGCCGGCCTTCAGGCGCGCGTAGGGGTCGGCCGTCCCGAGCCGCGCCAGAATCCTGGTCTCGAGCGCCTCCATGCGCTCCGCCTCTCCATCCGTTCCGTGATCGTAGCCGATCAGGTGCAAAAATCCATGGGCGATGAGGTGACGATAGTGGTCGGCGAGCGGAACGCCGAGTTCCTCGGCCTCGCGCTTAAGCGTCTCGAAGGCGAGCGCGATGTCGCCGAGACGGCGCCGCGCTCCGTGGCCCGCGGAGGGAAACGAGAGCACGTTGGTCGGCCTGTCGATTCCGCGCCAGCGCGCATTGAGCGCGCGCAAGGTCGCGTCGTCAGCGAGGCAGAGGCTGACTTCGACGCCCTCCGCCGGCGCCGCTCCGCTTTCCGCGGCCGCCGCGGCGATCGTCTCCCGGGCGATCGGGCGCGCGCGCGGCAGGCCGCGCCACAAGCGCGAGGACAAGTCCGAGGAAACGCCGATGTCGAGCGAAACCTTCATCTGGCCGCGGCCGGCGCGTCCTCCCGGCCCGCGCGGCCGTAAGCCTCGACGATCTGGCGGACGAGATCGTGGCGCACCACGTCGACATGGGTGAAGCGGACATGGCCGATGCGCGGGATCGACCTCAGGAGCGAGATCGCGTCGACAAGACCCGACTTTTGTCCGGGCGCGAGGTCGATCTGGCTCGGATCGCCGTTGACCATCATCCGCGAACCCTCGCCGAGGCGGGTGAGGGCCATCTTCATCTGCATGGCGGTCGCGTTCTGCGCTTCGTCGAGGAGGATGGCGGCCTTGGACAAGGTGCGCCCGCGCATGAAGGCGAGCGGCGCGATCTCGATCATGCCGGTCTGGATGCCCCGCTCGACCATCCGCCCGTCCATGAAGTCATGGAGCGCGTCATAGATCGGGCGCAGATAAGGGTCGACCTTGTCGCGCATGTCGCCGGGCAGAAACCCTAAGCGCTCGCCCGCCTCGACCGCCGGGCGCGACAGGATCAGCCGTTCGACCAGCCCCTGCTCGAGCAGCGCGACCGCGTGGCCGACCGCAAGCCAAGTCTTGCCGGTGCCGGCGGGGCCTTCGGCGAACACGAGGTCATATTTGCTCAAGGCCGTGAGATAAAGGTCCTGCGCGGCGCTGCGCGCCCGCACCACGCCCCGCTTGCGCGTCTTGACGACGCCGAAGGCGTCCTTGGCGCCCTCGTCGCCCGGGAACAGAAGCCCCTGATAGGCGCTCTCCGCGATGACGCCCTCCACGTCGCCCTCGCTTGCCGGCTGGCCCTGCTTGACGCGTTCGTACAGCATCTCGAACACCCGGCGCGCCTGCTCGCTCGCCTCGCGCGGGCCCTTGATGACGACCTGGTTTCCGTTGGCGTAGGCCGAGACCCCGAGCGAGCGCTCGATGCGGGCGATGTTCTGGTCGTAGTGGCCGAACACCACCGAGGCGGTCGCGTTGTCGGGGAAGGCGATGGCGATTTCGGCAGGTTTCGATTCGCGGAGCGTCGGATTGGCGAGCGGGGAAGCGGCGATACGCGGCGGCGAAGGGTCCTGCGGCTTCAAATCGGCTCTCTCCATCGGTTCCCGTTGCGGTCTCGAATCCTCTTTCACGCCACGAAAGCCCAAGTTTACGACGCGGGCGCGACAACGCGCCCGCGCAGCGAATGGGCCTCGGCGGCGACGATTTCGACTTGCTCGAGCGCGCCGATGAGGGACGCGGGTCCCTCGGCGAACACGGCCTGCATATAGGGCGAGCGGCCGGCGATCTGGCCCTCGCGCTTTCCCGGCTTCTCGAACAGAACCTCGAGGCGCCGTCCGACCGACGCCCGGTTGAAGGCCTGCCGGTGATCCTCGATCAGCGCCTGAAGGGCGGCGAGCCGGCGCTCCTTGGTCGCCGCGTCGATCTGGGCGGGCATGTCGGCCGCGGGGGTGCCGGGCCTTGGCGAATATTTGAAGGCGTAGGCGGAGGCGAAGCCGACCGTCCGCACGAGCGCGAGGGTCTCGTCGAAGTCGGCGCCGGTTTCGCCGGGATAGCCGACGATGAAGTCGGACGAAAGAGCGATGTCCGGGCGGGCGGCGCGCACGCGCGCGACAATGTCGAGATAGCCGGCCGCGGTATGGCGCCGGTTCATCGACCTCAGGACATGATCCGAGCCGGACTGAACGGGCAGATGGAGATAGGGCGCGAGCGCTGGCGCGTCGCGGTGGGCCTCAATCAAATCGTCGCTCATGTCGGCCGGGTGCGAGGTCGTATAGCGGACGCGGGCGATGCCGGGCACGGACGCGGCGGCGCGGATGAGACCGGCGAGCCCGGCTCTCCGGCCCTCGCCGTCCGTCCCATGATAGGCGTTGACGTTCTGGCCGATCAGCGTGACCTCGCGGACGCCGGCTTGAGCGAGATGCGCGATCTCGTCGAGAACGGCGCGAAGCGGGCGCGAGGCCTCGGCGCCGCGGGTGTAAGGCACGACGCAAAACGAGCAGAACTTGTCGCAGCCCTCCTGCACCGTGACGAAGGCCGAGACGCCGCGGCGGCGAATGGCCTCGGGCGGGGCTGCGGGAAGGTAAGAGAACTTGTCCTCGGGCGGAAAGTCCGTGTCCACGACGCCGGGGCGGACACGCGCTTCACGCAGGAGTTCGGGAAGGCGATGATAGCTTTGCGGGCCGACGACGATATCGACCGCGGGCTGGCGGCGCAGGATTTCGGCCCCCTCGGCCTGGGCGACGCAGCCGGCGACCACCAGCGTCGTCCGCCGGCCGGACCGGGCCCGTTCCTCCTTGAGCGCGCGCAGCTTGCCGAGCTCGGAAAAGATCTTCTCCGAGGCGCGTTCGCGGATATGGCAGGTGTTGAGGACGATGAGGTCGGCGTCCTCGGCGCGGGCGGCCTCGCCGTACCCCGCCCCAGCGGCGAGATCGCCCATCCGCTCGGAATCGTAGACGTTCATCTGGCATCCGAACGACTTGATGAACGCCCGTGGGCGCGATTCCCGTGCGGGACCGGCGATCCCATCGGCAGCTTCAAGCACAGTCGATTCGGACAATCAGGGGCTCCAGAGGGTCAAGGCGCCAATGTAGGCGCTTTCCCGCCGCGGGAAAATAGCCGGGTTCATGATTTGCCCGGCGGCGAGGTCTTACATCCGCATGCGAGGTGTGATTTGCGCCGATCCACCGTCTCGCAAAGCCGTCACCCAAGCGCCTTGCGCATGACGA
>DATNBG010000588.1:0-3717 GCA_035572075.1 Roseiarcus sp.
GCGACGAGATCAAGCAGCTCGGCCTGGAGCGCGATCGCCTCGAGCAGCTTGTCGAGGTTGGTTCCCTTGGTCGCCGACACCTCCACCGCCAGCGTGTCGCCGCCGAACGCCTCGACCTGCACGTCGTGCTGCAGGAGTTCCTGCATCACCCGCTGCGGATTGGCTTCGGGCTTGTCGATCTTGTTGATGGCGACGATGATCGGCGCCTTGGCGGCCTTGGCGTGGCGGATCGCCTCGATCGTCTGCGGCATGACGCCGTCATCGGCCGCCACGACCAGCACGACGATGTCGGTGACCTTCGCGCCGCGCGCGCGCATCGCGGTGAAGGCGGCATGGCCGGGCGTGTCGATGAAGGTGATCGTCTCGCCGCCGGGCGCGACGACCTGGTAGGCGCCGATGTGCTGCGTGATGCCGCCGGCCTCGCCCGCCACCACGTTGGCGTGGCGGATCGCGTCGAGCAGCGAGGTCTTGCCGTGATCGACATGGCCCATGATGGTGACGATCGGCGGGCGCGGGACGGGCGCGCCTTCCTCGTCGGGCCGATCGAACAGGCCTTCCTCGACGTCGGATTCGGCGACGCGCTTGACCGTATGGCCCATTTCCTCGGCGATGAGCTCCGCGGTGTCGGCGTCGAGCACGTCGGTCAGCGTCACCATGCGGCCCTGGCGCATCAAGAGCTTGATCACATCGACAGCGCGTTCGGACATGCGGCTCGCGAGCTCCTGGATCGTGATGGCTTCGGGGACCACGATCTCTCGCGAAATTTTCTCTTTCTGGTCCTGAGCGCCATGGCCCCTCAGCCGCTGCGTGCGCCGGCGGAACGAGGCGACCGAACGCGTACGCTCGTCCTCGCCCGAAGTCGCGCTGGTGACAGTCAACCGGCCACGGTTGCGCTGCTCGCCGCCGCGCGGCGGCCGCGGCGTCGGCACGACGACCTTCTGACCCGGCGGCAGGCCCAGCGCCGGACGCCTGACGACCCGCCGCGCTTCTTCCTCTTCGCCGCCCGCGGGGCGGGCCTGCGCTCCGGGAAGGGCGCCGGGAAGGGCGCCGGGCGCGGTCTGGGCGGCCCGCGGGATCGAGGGCGACGGCGCGGGTTCGCCTCCAGAAAGGCGCCGTCGCGCTTCGTCCTCCGACTGCCGCTTGAAATTCGCTTCCTGGGCGCGGCGGAGCTCTTCCTCGCGCTTGCGCCCTTCCGCTGCCTCGCGTTCGAGGCGGTCGCGCGCCTCACGCTCGCGCCGAGCTCCAGCTTCCGCCTCCTGGCGGCGGCGATCCTCTTCCTCCTGCGCCCGCGCGTCGATCAGCGCCCGGGCGCGGGCCTCACGCTGCTCGTCGGTCAAAGTCGGCAGGACGACGCCGGTCTTTGGCGGCGGGGGAGGGGTGGGCTTCGCGGGCGCAGCCGGGGCGGCCCGCGCCTGCGCCGGGGCGGCGGCGGGCGCCGCCTGCGCCGGGCGCGCGCCTGCCGACGCCTCTCCGGGCGTCAAAATCCGCCGCTTCACCTTCTCGACGACGACCGCCTTGCTGCGCCCGTGCGAAAAGCTCTGCCTCACGGTGCCCTGCTCGACGGGGCGCTTCAGGTGCAAAGTCACCTTCGGCGGCGCGGCGCCGATCGGCTTATCGGTATTGCTCGTTTCACTCATGCCAATTCCTAACCGCTTGGCTTCTCAGCCAAATTGACAGGGCCGCCGACCGTTCGGGCCTTGTCGGCCGTCTCGCCGCCACGCACGTTTCCGGACGCCGCGTCCGCTTCCCCTTCGCGGTAGCGGCGCAAACGATCCGCCCTTGCGAGAAAGGCCGAACTCGCCGCCCCATGTTTGAGGGCAGCATGTATCACATTTGCCCGTCCCAACGCCAAATCCAATTGACCCGACGTAAAGAGATCGACGCGCGCGACAGCTTCCGCCGCCGGCCCGAGATTCGCGCGCAAGGCGCGGGCGCGCTTGGCCGCTCCGTCCGCCGCCCCGTCGCTCGCCTGGATGAGCGCCGCGATCTGGCCGGCCTCGATCGCGGAATCGACCTTGAACGCGCCGGCGAGCGCGAGGCCCGCCTTGTTGGCGATCGACAGCGCCTGCAGCGCGTCGCGCTCCAGAAGCGCGTCGACCGCCTCGGCGAGCGAAGCGGGCGCCGCCGCCCTGGCGCGGAATGCGCGCGAAAACGCCTGTTTCACGGCCGCCCGACGCACCGTCTCAAAGCTCAGCCGCGTCCAGACTCCGCGTCCGGGCAGCTTCCGGCGGATGTCGGGTACGACCGATCCGTCGGGGCTCAGCGCAAACCGAAGCATCGCCTCGGGAACGTCCTTCATTCCCGTGACGATGCAGGTCCGCTCGGACCCGGCTCTGTCGCTCGTCCGCAATCGAAATGATCCTGTCGCCTGCCTACGCCGCGCCTTCGCCTTCTTGCGCTTCGCCTTCCTGCGCCGTGCTCTCCTCCTCGGGCGCGGGCGCTTCGATCCAGCCCGCGCGCACGCGCGCGTCGAGGATCATGGCGTCGGCCTGCGCGCGCGACACGTCGAAGCCGGCGAGGAAGCCGGGCTTCGTCGTCTCGCCGCTCTCGCCCCGTTCGGTCCAGCCGACCAGATCGTCGCTCGCGCAATCGGCGAGATCCTCGAGGGTTTTCACGCCGTTCTCTCCGAGCTTGACCAGCATCGGCGTGGTCAGGCCGGCGATCTCCTTGAGCTCGTCGGACACGCCCAGCGCCTTGCGCCGCTCGTCGAATTCGGCTTCGATCCGAGCGAGATGGCCTTGTGCGCGAGCCTGGATTTCCGCCGCCGTGTCGGCGTCGAAACCTTCGATTGAAGCGAGTTCCCGCGGCTCGACATAGGCGATTTCCTCGACCGTGCGGAAACCTTCGGAGGCAAGGAGCTGCGCGACCGTCTCGTCGACGTCGAGCGCCTCCATGAAGGTCTCCGTCCGCTCGGCGAATTCCTTCTGCCGGCGCTCGGATTCCTCGGCTTCCGTCAGGATGTCGATGTCCCAGCCGGTGAGCTGCGAGGCGAGGCGCACGTTCTGTCCGCGTCGGCCGATCGCCAGCGACAGCTGATCGTCGGGAACCACGACCTCGATGCGGGTCGAGTCTTCGTCGAGCACCACCTTCATCACTTCGGCGGGCTGCAACGCGTTGACGATGAAAGTCGCGGAGTCCGGAGACCAGGGGATGATGTCGATTTTCTCGCCCTGCAATTCGTTGACCACCGCCTGCACGCGCGAGCCGCGCATGCCCACGCACGCGCCGACCGGATCGATCGAGGAATCGTTCGACACCACCGCGATCTTGGCGCGCGAGCCGGGATCGCGGGCGACCGACTTCACCTCGACGATGCCATCGTAGATCTCCGGCACTTCCTGGGCGAACAGGCGCGCGGTGAATTGCGGATGGGTGCGGGAGAGGAAGATCTGCGGCCCGCGGGTCTCACGCCGGACGTCGTAGACATAAGCGCGGATGCGGTCGCCGGGGCGGAACATCTCGCGCGGGATCATTTCGTCGCGCCGCACCACAGCCTCGCCCGCGCCCGCGCCGCCGAGATCGACCACCACATTGCCGTACTCGACCCGCTTGACCGCGCCGTTGATGATGTCGCCGATGCGATCCTTGTAGACCTCGTACTGCTTGTCGCGCTCCGCCTCGCGGATCTTCTGCACCAGCACCTGTTTCGACGCCTGGGCGGGGATGCGTCCGTAGTCGAACGGGGGCAGGGATTCGGCGATCCAGTCGCCGATCTGG
>DATNBG010000589.1:0-3985 GCA_035572075.1 Roseiarcus sp.
ACGCTTCCCCACGCCGAGGCTCCATGGAACGGCCCGCCGCCTGTTCGCGGCCGTCTCCCAACGGGCGCGCAGTCTTAGCCGAGCGGAGCGCCGCTTGAAAGCCGCGCGCCCTACTGCGGCGATCGCCCAGACGCGCGGCCATTGCAAATTGGAATGGTCGATCAGCGGATCATGTGACGCTGCTCTCGTGGATGGCCGGGTCGAACCCGGCCAGGACGCAGGGGAGGTTCGTCGGCGCCAACGACCGTGAGCCACGAACAAATTCTTGACAAACCGGAAACGCGCCGATTATTATTTCTGTCAGACAGAAATCCAGACCCGCCTTCGGCGCTCCTTTGCGGCGCGAGGTTCGAGGGAGGGTGAGGGTAGCGCGGCGAAACGAAAAGATGGGCTAAGTCATTGAAAACAAACACCTGATGAAAACGGCGAAACGAAAACGGAGCCAAGTCTTTGAAAACAAACAATCCCGCGAAACGCCTGATTCGGCGCCCATAACGATTCCAATAGGTTACGGCACCCCTGCGAAACGCTTCGTTTCGCTTGGCGAAATCGAGGGGTTCGTTTTGCCCTTCAGCCTCGTCGAGGCGCGAAAGCGAAACGGCGCGGCCGCCGGTCCTCTTCGGCGCGCCGGATCGAGCTGGAATTCGGCTTCGCGGTCATCAAAGTTGCGCAAAGGAGGCGCCAAATCCATGAAATCATTGCCGCGCGTAACTTTGTGCGGGGGCGCGAGAGCCGCCGCGCCAGGCGCGCGGGCCGCCCGGGCCGGCGCCCGGATTACGGGAGCTGCTCCCGGTCCGGCAGGAGTCTGGCGGCCTTGCGCGCCGCGGCTTCGGCGGTCGGCAGCTTGATCAGGAAGCGGGCGCCGCAATAGAAGTCGTCCGCCTTGACCGTCGCCAGCGCGATCGTCCCGCCGTTGCGGGTCACCAGGTCGGCCGCGATCGCGAGGCCGAGGCCGGCGCCGGCTTCGCTCGTCGACTTGTGGAACGGCTCGAAAATCCGTTCGCTTTGATCGGCCGGAAATCCAGGCCCGGTGTCGCTGATCTCGATCAGCGCCAGCCCCTCGGTGCGAATGGCGGCGAAACGGATGGTTTTCGGCCGCCCGTCCATGGCCCCCTTGGCCATCAGCGCCTGGGCCGCGTTGCGGCTCAGGTTCTCGAGCACGCGGAGGATGTGGTCCGGGTCGGCATAGACGCAGAACCGCGGCGGAATGTCGATGCTGTAGCCGATCGCGGCCTCGTATTCGGCCTTCGCGGCCTCGACGACCTGGCCCACCAGCTCGCTCAGGTCGAAGCGCCGGCGCGACGGGGGCAATTCGCGGCCCGCGCCATAGGTCAGCGTCGACTGGCAGAACTCGATCGCCCGATCGAGCGTGGCGACCAGGCGCGGCGCGAGCCGTTGGGCGAGCGGGTCCGGGATCGCCGCCAGGCGATCCGAGATGAGCTGCGCGGCGCTCAGGATGTTGCGCAGGTCGTGATTGATGCGCGTGACCGCCATGCCGAGCTCGGCCAGCCGTTTTCGCTGCGCGAGCTCATGGGCGAGCGAGCGCTGCATGACGGCGAGCGCCGCCTCGGCGCGGCCGATCTCGCTGCCCCGCCCGGTCGGCGCGATCACCAGCGAGGCGTCCTGCGGATTCTCGCCGAAGGCGATGATGTTCGATGTCAGGCGGCGCACCGGCCGGAGCACCATGCTCCACAGCGCCGCCCACAAAACACAGGTGACGACGGCGGCGATGAAGAGCGAGATGTTGAGGAAATTGCGCGAGACGCGCCAGAGCGACCGGATCAGCGGCGTCTCGTCGAGCGTGATCTCGATCGCCGGGCCGGCCGATTGCGGCGAGGACCTGAGCTTCACGATCGTCCCAGGTCGCGCGGTGAGCGCGTGAAACGTCGCCGCGACGCTGTCGAGGAAGGAAACGCCGTCCGTCGCGAGAGGTTCGGCCCGGCTGGGGTCGACTCCGGGCAGCGCAAACTCGCGCCGCTCGTTCGGCGTTATGACGGTGATCGACTTCACCGCGACGCCGTTGAGGATCTTGCGCGAGAGAGCAGGGGAGGGCGGATCGGGCCCGGCGAGGTCGAACGCCTCGACCGCAGTCTGCGCCCAGCTGATCTTGTTGTGCAGCCACATCTCGCGATGGGCGGCGAGGCGGCTCACATAGTAGAGGCCCATCGCCAGCAGCACGAACCCGATCGTCACCGCAAGGACCCGCGCCGCAAGGCCGAAGCCGCGCAAGGGCAGGGTCAGCGCCGGCGCGCTCGCATGTCTCGCAAGCGCCCCGGCGAGCGCGGGCGCCTCGGGGCGCCGCCGATTTCGGGCCGTAAGGTCGAGCATGATGTCGCCTTCGCCTGCTCAGGTCTTCAGTTCGTCCTCGATATAGGCGTTGATTATAGCCGAAAAACTGGCGTCGGCGCGAAACCCGAGGCTCTTTGCGCGCTTGGGGTCGAAATCTCGCGGCCAGCCGGCGACGATTTTGGCGATCGTCTCATCGGGCTCACGGCGGATCAGGGCGACCGTCTTCTCGCCGGCGATGGCGCGCAAAGCCTCGATCTGTTCGCCGACCGTGACGCTGACGCCCGGCAGCGTGATCGACCGGCGCGCGCCGAGCTGCGAGAGATCGAGCTCCGCCGCCCGCAGCAGGAACTCGACCGCCGCCCTTGGCGAGGCGTGCCAGTGGCGGACCGTTTCGTCCACCGGCAGGATCGCCTCCTTGCCGTTGAGCGGTTCGCGAATAATGCCGGAGAAAAAGCCGGACGCGGCCTTGTTGGGCAAGCCGGGGCGGACGCAGATCGTCGGCAGGCGCAGGCCTACTCCGTCGAAGAAGCCGCGCCTCGAATAGTCGGCGAGCAGGAGTTCGCAAATCGCCTTCTGGGTCCCATAGCTGGTCAGCGGCGCGGAGAGGAACTCGTCGCCGATTCTGTCCGGAAACGGCGCGCCAAAGACGGCGATCGAGGAGGTGAAGATAAGCCGGGGCCGGTAGGCGCCGCGGGACAGGGCCTGCTCGCGCCGGACCGCCTCGAAGATCGCGTGGGTCCCGCCGACATTGATGGCGTAGCCCTTGTCGAAATCCGCCTCCGCTTCGCCGGAGACCACCGAGGCCAGCAGGAAAATGATGTCCGGACGCGTCGCGGCCAGTTTCGGCGCGACATAGGGAGCGGCGATGTCGAAGGCGTCGGCCGCGACCGAGAAGGACGCGTCCGCCGGCGTCTGCGGCGCGACGATGTCGACGAGATGCGCGTGGGTGATGGCGCGGCCGGCGACTTTTCCGTCGCGAACGAGGCGCGCCGTCAATTTCCGCCCGATCATGCCCGCCGCGCCGATGATGAGCGCCTTCATCCTAAACCTCTCCCGCTTCCGCCGCCGGGCCATCCGGCTTGCGCGCCGCCGCAATCTAGAGCGGATTGGCCGCCCTGCATATTCCCGTTTTCTTGTCAAGTCATATCGAACGTTTGCTAAGTGGAAATTCGGTCGCCTTGTTTTTGCCTCATCATCCGTCCAGACAATCCAAGTTTAACTATAGGACAAAGAGGTGCAATGAATGCGGAGAGTCATTTTTACGTGTGTCGCGCTGGCCGGATTTACGAATATGGCGTCGGCCGGCGAATCGGGTATAGCTTCCTATTATCAAAATCCACATTACAAAGGGCTGATTGCAGCCCACAAATCCCTCCCGTTTGGAACCCGGGTGAAGGTGTTCAATCTCGACAACGGCAGAAGCGCGATCGTCAGGATCGTCGATCGCGGGCCGTTCATTCGCGGGCGCATCATCGATGTCTCGCCCGCCGCGGCGAGCGAGCTCGGGTTTCGGCAGGCGGGGCTCGCGCACGTGCGGGTCGAGCGCTTCTGACCCTCTCCCTGAGGGTTCGGTCGCCGAGAGGCTTGGCGGGCCGCCGATCGGGGGCCGCGTCTCGAAGTCTCAGCGCTTGCTCATCGGCTTATAGGCGCGCTGCTTCTCGCCGGTGTAGAGCTGGCGGGGGCGGCCGATCTTCTG
>DATNBG010000590.1:0-8162 GCA_035572075.1 Roseiarcus sp.
CGCCCATCGCCTTGAGCACGGCCGCGGGCGGCGGCGCTGCGGCGGTGAAGAAGCGCACGACGTGAGGCAGCGGCCGCTTCTCGTCCCCGCGCGCGTTGAGCAGAGTCGACATGACAATCGGCGCGCCGCACATGTGGGTCACTTCATGCTCGGCGATGAGGTCGAAGATCGCCTTCGCGCGCACCTGCCTGAGGCAGACATGCACGCCCGCCTTCACGCTGATCGACCAGGGGAAGCACCAGCCGTTGCAATGGAACATCGGCAGCGTCCATAGGTAGACCGGGTGGCGGCCGATATCGCCGGTGACGATGTTGCCGGCGGCGAGCAGGTTCGCGCCGCGATGGTGGTAGACGACGCCCTTGGGGTCGCCGGTGGTGCCCGAGGTGTAGTTGAGCGAAATGGCGTCCCACTCGTCGGCGGGCGCGGCGCGCTCGTAAGCCTCGTCGCCCTCGGCGATCAGCGCCTCGTAGTCGAGGCGCCCCAGCCGCTCGCCGGGGCCGGCATATTCGGGGTCGTCGTAGTCGATCACAAGCGGCCGGACCTTGGCGAGCTTCAGCGCATCCCCGATGACGGACGAGAATTCGCGGTCGACAACGATCGCCTTGGCTTGCCCGTGATCGAGCATGAAGGCGATCGAGGCCGCGTCGAGCCGCGTGTTGAGCGCGTTGAGAACCGCCCCGCACATCGGGACCCCATAGTGGCATTCGAGCATCGCCGGAGTGTTGGCGAGCATGACCGCGACCGTGTCGCCGCGCGTGAAGCCACGCTTGGCGAGCGCGGAGGCGAGCTTCTTCGACCGCGCGTGAAACTCGCGGTAGTTGCGCCGGAGGCGCCCGTGCGCGATCGCCGGCCGGTCCGGAAACACCTCGGCCGCGCGCTCGAGAAAGGAGAGCGGCGTCAGCGGCTGAAAGTTGGCCGGATTGCGGTCGAGGTCGCGATCATAAGGAGAAAGGGACATGGCGCTGAGCTCCACGGCGCAAGCGTCCACGATCATAGAGCGCGGCTCGCGAAAAAGCAGCGGCGGTTGTCAGCGCCGGAAGGCGAAGAACCGAAATCCGAGAAAGGTGAGAACCATCGCCGCCGCGCTGCCGGCGGCGACGAACAGCGGCAGGATCGCAGGCCTGACCGCGATCCCGAGCCGGGGGGCCAAAAAAACGCAGGCCGTATAGACGGCGTAGTTGACCGCAAGCCCCGCCGAAGCCACCCCGCAATAGCGCAGGAAGGCGCGGAAGAACGGCGCGCCCGAGCCGCGGAAGGTGATCGACCGGTTGAGGACAAAATTGACGATCGTGGCGACGATGAAGCCCGGCGGCCGGGCGATGACCGGCGGCAGGCCGAGATATTTGGCGCAGACGAACGTGATCCCCGCGTCGACGACATAGCCGACGAGTCCGACCGCCGCGAAGGAGGGAATCTGCGCGGCGAGGCGCCCGTGGGCGGGCTCGAGCGCGTCAATGCGCGGCCGGCTCAAAAGCCCCCTCGTCACGCAAGCGCCAGAGCGGCGTCATAGGTTAATTTCACTCCGATGAGGAAGGTGAGCGCCAGGATGAAGGCGTAGAACCGGGCCGGCGAGACCCGCCGCACCAGCCAGACTCCAGCGAAGGTCGAGACGACCGCGACCGGAACGAGCCAGGCCGAGACGAGGAGGTTGTCGCGGCTGAACTGGCCGAGCAGAAAATAGGGCGGAAGCTTGATGAGGTTGACGGCGGCGAAGAACATCGTCGCGGTGCCGGCGAACACCCGCGGCTTCAGATACTGAGGCATCACGTAGACCTGGAACGGCGGCGCCCCGGAATGGCTGATGAAGCTGGTGAATCCGGCGAGCGAGCCCCACAGCATTCCTCCTGGGACCCCCGCCTTCTCGACGGGGGCGCGGCCGAGCCGCTCCCTGACCAGCATGTAGAGGACGAATCCGATCGAGATCACGCCGATCGCGAGACGGACCGCGTCGTCGCTGACCCGCGCCGCCATGAGCCAGCCGAGCCCGACGCCGATCAATGCGGACGGGATGAGAATAACAAGGTTGCGCGTCGAAAAGTCGCGCCGGAACGCCCACACGCCCACCCAGTCCTGGACGATCAGGATCGGCAGCACGATCGCCGCGGCCCTGATCGGCGAGGCCACGAGCGACATGAGCGGCATCCCGAGCGTGCTCAAGCCCGAAAACCCGCCTTTCGACAGGCCGAACAGAATCACCGCCGCGATCGCCGCCAGATAGAATTGCGTGTCCCCCGACATTCCCCGGCTGTCCTCGCCCGCTTACCCTCGCCCGCCTCCCGCCGACATTGCGCTTTGACCCGCCCGGCGCGACAATTCGCGCGACATCTTCAAGGCGCGCCGGACTTCGGCGGCGAAGGGAGCGAAACGATGACCAGCGGCTATCGCGAGACCTATGATCGCTGGCGCGCCGATCCGCAAGCCTTCTGGGCCGAGGCGGCGCGGGAGATCGCCTGGACAAAGCGGCCTAAGCGCATTTTCGACGCCGAGGGCGGCGTCTATGGCCGCTGGTTCCCCGACGCGCGCCTGAACGCCTGCTTCAACGCGCTCGACCGGCATGTCGAGGCCGGCCGCGGCGGCACGGTCGCGCTCTATTACGACAGCCCGGTTACGGCGACGAAGCGGGCGATAACCTATCGCGAATTGCTCGACGAGACGGCGACGCTGGGCGCGGCGCTCGCCGATCTCGGAGTGGGCGTCGGCGACCGGGTGCTGATCTACATGCCGATGATTCCGGAGGCGATCGTCGCCATGCTCGCCTGCGCCCGCATCGGCGCCGTCCATTCGGTGGTTTTCGGCGGCTTCGCCGCGCGAGAGCTCGCGACCCGCATCGACGACGCCGAGCCCAAGGTCATCCTCACCGCGAGCTGCGGCGTCGAGCCCGGCCGGATCGTCGAATACAAGCCCCTGCTCGATCAGGCGATCACGCTCGCCAGGCACAAGCCGGCGACCTGCGTCGTCTATCAGCGCCCGCAGAGCCGAGCGAACATGAACGGGCCCCGCGACCGCGACTGGACGGCGCTCGTCGAGGCCGCGCGGGCGGCGGGCCGGCGCGCGCCCTGCGCCGACCTCGCCGCGACCGATCCGCTCTACATCCTCTACACCTCGGGCACGACCGGCGCGCCCAAAGGGGTGGTGCGCGACATCGGCGGCTATCTCGTCGCGCTCGAATGGTCGATGTCGAAGATCTATGACGTCAGGCCGGGCGAGACCTATTGGGCCGGCTCCGACATCGGCTGGGTCGTCGGCCATTCGTATATCGTCTACGGGCCGTTGGTGCATGGCTGCGCCAGCGTCCTCTACGAGGGCAAGCCGATCGGGACGCCGGACGCCGGCGCCTACTGGCGGGTGATCCAGGATTACAAGGTCGCCGCGTTCTTCACCGCGCCGACCGGCTTGCGCGCGGTGCGCAAGGAGGACCCCGAGGCGAGCCTCCTCAAGACATACGACATCGCCTCGCTGCGCACGCTGTTCCTCGCCGGCGAGCGCGCCGACCCGGACACGGTCGCCTGGGCCGAGAAGGTCCTCGGCGTCCCGGTGATCGACCATTGGTGGCAGACGGAGACCGGCTGGGCGATCGCGGCCAACCCGGTGGGCCTGGGCGCGCTCCCGGTCAAGCGCGGCTCGCCGAGCGTGCCGATGCCGGGCTACGAGGTTCGCGTGGTGGACGAGGCGGCGAAGCCGCTCCCCACCGGAACCATGGGCTCGATCGTCCTCAAGCTGCCGCTGCCGCCCGGCTGTTTGCCGACCCTCTACCGCCAGGACGAGCGGATGCGGGAGAGCTACCTCAACGAGTTCCCCGGCTTCTACAAAACCGCCGACGCCGGCTTCATCGACGAGGACGGGTATCTGACCATCCTCGGGCGGACCGACGACATCATCAATGTCGCCGGCCATCGCCTGTCGACGGGGGGCATGGAGGAGGTGGTGGCCACCCACCCGGACGTCGCCGAATGCGCCGTGCTCGGGGTCAAGGACTTAATCAAGGGCGAAGCCCCATGCGGTTTCCTGGTTCTGAAGGCTGGCGTCAACCGGCCTGCGCGGGAGATCGAGACGGAGGTGGTCTCCCTGGTCCGCGAGAAGATCGGGCCGGTCGCCGCGTTCAGGACCGCGATCGTCGTGCCGCGCCTGCCGAAAACCCGCTCGGGCAAGATCCTGCGCGGCACGATGAAGAAGATCGCCGATTCCGACCCGTGGTCGACCCCGGCGACGATCGAGGATCCGAAGGCGCTCGACGAGATCAGAGAGGCGCTCGAGGCGCGGGCGCGCTAGCCCGCCAGGCGACCGATGGGCGGGCGCCAATTGCGATCCGGTTTTGAGCGATTCCAAGGCGTTGCGGCGCCATTTTCGCCCTCCTATACTTTATTAAACATATTTCATATGTATAACATCTTTGCTAGGGCTCGATCGCTGTCAGGCGGCTCGTGATTCGGCTTCGGCGCACTCAACTGGAGGCGGCGTCGCCGCGCCGGTCTTGTCAAATATGCAAAAACGATGCAGATTGGTGGATCATCGAGTTTCTGCCGATGTTGCTTCACTAATTCCTGCATGCGCAGGGGCCGCGCGATGCCCAAGTTGAGAGTGCGAGGTCCATGGAGTTCAATTGCGGTTGCGATTGTCCTCGGCTTGACCGCATGGCCAGCAATCGCGGGCCAGAACGTGCCGAACATTGGCGGCATTCTCGGCATCATCCTTAATTCCGCCTTGGCGAACCAGGCGCGCCAGGAATGGCAAAGTCGACCGGCGGCAGACTTCAACTGCCTCGAATCGCACAACACGTCAGCTGACCAACTGGCCGCCAGCGGCATCGGTCCGAACGATCCTCGTGTACGGCGGATGTTTGCGCAGTGCGCCCGAGACGCCGCAATCCAAGCTCCAACATCCATCGCCGCCCCCACGCCGACCGGTCCCTATCGTCCTAACTTCGTCGTCGATGGCTTGGCGGTGGGCGGCGCTGTCCACCCCGAAAGCCCAGTGTACAAGGCATATAAGTGCCATCCGAGCGATGAGTTTCCGGGGTTCACCTGGTGTGCGATTGAGCATGCGTTAAGGGGCAAATTTGGCGCCTACGATTCATCGGTGCTGATCCTCCATTCGGATGCCAACACAGCAGTCTTCATCCTTCAGGACATCATTCCGGCCTATTTCGCGCCAGGCGACGCCGACCGAGAAATCCAGCGTCTTTCCCAAAAGTTTGGACAGGCGGCCCGCATCTATAACAGCGATCCACGCTCGGATGCGCCCCATTCAGTCATTGCGACATGGGGCGACGTGACATTGACGCCCCTCGACCAACCGACCTTGGGCGCGCTTAGCCGCGGCGAGACCATCAACGCTGGGTTGGTCATCGATTTCCTCGCCGATTCCCGAAAGTCCGCCCGTGAAGGCCTCCCGGTATTCCACATCGGTGGCGGCAGCGGATATATCTGGGCAGCCATGTACGACGACAGTGGAAAGGGGCGATTGCGGATCACGGCCGTCAACCCCAGCCTGCTGCCAGAACACGCGGTGGAGCAGGTTCCTTCGCCCCCGCTCTCGTACGCTCCTGCTCCAGCCGCAACCCCCGCTGTCGCCGATCCCGCCCAAGTCGAGAAGGCGCGCGCCGACCGCGCCCAAAAGGCGATCGCCGCAGCGAATGCGCAACTCAAGGACGCCGGCGCTTTCATCAAGGAGCACCCGCAGTCGCCGAAGTTGCTGGAATACATCGATCGGATCGCAGCCGTCTCGGCCGCTATCAAGGCGAACGATCCCGATCCAGACGAGATCGAGCGCAGATTGACTGAACTCAACGATAGCCTAAGCCACGACAAGGACTATCAACAGCATCTCGCCGAAGAAGCAAAGGCGCAGAAAAGGCGGGAGGCCCAGTATCTCGGCGACGCCATTCGGCGCGGCGACCAGGAGCGTGATTTTATTCACGCCTACATCGGCGAAAACCCATTGGCTGACGTAACGCCCGCCTTCGCGGAGTATTTCAAGCAACTCAAGTCGGCGCTGGTGGAGCCGCGTCTGGACCAGTTGCAGCCGCTGGTTGACAAAGTCGATGTCGCCATACGCGAAGCCGGTCTGGAACCTGCATTCATCGCGGAGCAAAATGAGCCTCCGAACACTTCGGGAGGGAAAGCGGACGCGGGAGCCCCAACCCCCTCGAACATCGGGCCGGCGGGTTCGTCCCTGGCGAAGGAAGCACCCAGTGAAACGCTGCCCACTACCGATAAGAACAAGTTCCTGGTGGCAGGCGATCTCGATGATGTTGAGCTCCTTTACAACGCAAGTCCGAATGCGCCGCATGTCGCCCAAAATCTGCGAGGAGATTTCGTCTTTGCCGAGAACCAGGCGCGCGTCTGTTTGTTCGGTCAAAACCCCGATGAACTGGCGCTTATCGTGGAGCGAACAATATCCGCAAAGGTGGACCCGAGACAGGTCACCGTGTCGGTCGAGCCATGCAATCCCGAGCAGCTCCTCACATACGATATAGTGGCGACGCAACGGAACGCCTTCCTCCGGTCAAAGAAGGAAGACGCGCTGGCGCTGCTCAAGCTCATCGAAGACAGTGGCTACCGGCAATTTGCCGAGGTGACTGCCGGGGACCTGAAGAAGGCCGCGGACGCCGAGCGCGCTCAGATCGAGAAGATCAAGGCCAATGTCAGTGACGGCGCGCCGGATGGCTACGGCGTCGCAATTCTGAAGATTGGATCGCCGAACTTATGCGTCGCGGTGGCCAACAAGATTTCAAGCCATCACCAATTGCTGCTGCGCTCGGAAGAAAAACTCAGTCTCGAAATGCAGACCGGCGTCGTCATCAAGGACACCACTATCGACGACGCCTTCATCAACATTCACAAGGGCCAATGCGGCGCTGTCTATGCGTCCGCCGCCGATCTGAAGACCCTTACTGTGGCGCTTGCGCACAACAGCATCCCCTATATGTTCTCCAGCCTATGGATCTTGCCCGAGGATGTTGACCGAGAAGACGCCTCGCTCGCCGAGAAGGAGAAGGCCGCTCTTGTGAAGGAGAATGAGGAGGCGCAACGGAACGCCGACCAGAAACGCCTTGAGCAGATGCGCGCGAAAGATCTCAGCGCCTCGCAAAAGGCGCGACAGGCCGTTCTGCGAGAGAAATTCGGCGAGAGCGCCCAGGCGGCGGCTGGGGCCCTCAGTTCTGAAATTATCGCCTTTACCAAAGATCAGAGTGGTCAAATCGGGACTTTCTACCCCTCTTTTGCGGCCTGGTTGGCCGACAAATTGGCTGACCATTGGGAGATTGTGACGATCGACTCTGGCCTGGAAGATTTCGGGACGTCGAATTTCAAGGCCCGCCCACTCGACACCGTCTTTTCGAGAATCACGCTTCATTTGAAGAACCGGATGCTGGGCGAATACAAAGATTTTTGCTTCATCTTTGGCCGCATAAACGACACCGAATTTTCGATGCGCAGAGAGCCGGCTTACGCTCAATGCGACGATGAAGCTGCAATCGAGGCATGGCGGGAAGGGCATCAGTTCAAGAGCCAATGGTTCGCTACGAACTGAGCTCTTCCAGACTAAGCACGATTGTCCGCGCTGCGACGTCGCGGCCGCCCCGCCGGAGCCGGCGCGGCGCCTTCTATGTCGCGGCAACGTCTTTCTGCGCCGCGAAGAGCTGGCGCTACAAATCTTTGGCGACGGAATTCAGAAATCTCTTGCCAGCCAATAGGCGAGCGCTTGCACGAGCTGCGTCACACGCCGGTGATTGGATTCCTGGAACAGCACCTGGTCCACCGCGGAGGCCTGATACCGGGTGATCGCCCTCACCGGCCGCTCGACGCCGCCAATCGACGCGACGCCGCTGATGTTGTCCTGAGCCCAGCCGTCCTTGTTCGCCCCGAGCGTGACATAGTCGATCCGCACGACGAGCGCGCCTTGCGGCGCCCTGCGGCCGGCCAAGGCTCGGGCGAGTTCACCCGGCAGCGCCTCCCGCACCCACGAAGCGGTCGGCTCGCCGGCGTTCGCGCGCAAGGGCGCAACATCGACTTGAATGTTGCGGATCGGAGGGCCGGACTGAGCAACAGCGTCCTGCCCGGCGAGAAGCGCAACGGCGCCGAAAGCCGCGATCGCCAAGGCATGCACGAGTCCACGGGCCGACATCTTGCGCCTCGTCAGCGTGGCCCTCCGCTTGCGCGCAG